>JANNPG010000568.1:0-3612 GCA_031399805.1 Betaproteobacteria bacterium
GCCGATCGGCGTGCAGCCGCGTTGATACACTGGGCGAAGTTCGGGCCATGCAACCCGCGCGCAGGACTCACTATGGACGTCAACAAGATCACGCTTGACCAGCCGGCCGGCCCGAAGGCATCGAACGCGCCGCGCGGCGGCGACGGCAGTTTCCAGGTTGCTTACGCCAAGGTGCTCAGCGAGAGCTACGCACCGGTGGCGCGCGAGCGCGCGACCGCGCATCCGCTGCGCGGGCAGGACAGCCCGCTAATTAATAGGGTCAGTGTAACTATTCCGCGGAAGGTAGAGTGCCGCTTGTATCTGAAAACTTACACTGACCCCAATTCCCCCCAGTCAAGGTGCCGTTCCTGCCGGTGCCGGGGTGCACGGTGCAGATGGATTTGTGGGTTTATGCGGGGTGATCTCTATTCGGTTTTGATCCCTGCGTCTTTCACCACTTTCTGCCAGCGCGCGAGATCTTCCCGGATGTACGCGGCGAACTGCTCCGGTGTGCTCGGCGACGGTTCCAGCACGAGGGTGCTGAAGCGTTCCTTCGTCGCCGGCATCGCGAGCACCTTGTGAATCGCCGCGTTCAGCCGGTTGATCACGTCCGTCGATGTGCCTGCAGGCGCAAGGACGCCGACGATACTCGTCACGGCGAAGGCTGGAACACCCGCTTCGCGCATCGTCGGCACCTCAGGCACGGCCGCCGCGCGCTTCTGGAAGCTGATTGCGAGCGCACGCGTCTTGCCGGCTTTGATCGAACCGATCGCGCCCGAGAGCTGATCGAACATCAGATCGACCTGGCCGCCCATGAGCGCAATCGACGCCGGGCCGGCACCCTGATATGGCACGTTGGTGAACTTGGTACCGGTAAGCGTCTGGAAATGCTCGCCGGCGAGATGACTCACACCGCCTGACGCCATCGTCATCGCCGCGGGCTTCGCTTTCGCGAGCGCGATGAGCTCCTTCACCGTCCGGGCCGGAACGGACGGATGCACCACCAGGACGAAAGGTGTCTCGGCGACGAGACTCACCGGAGCGAAGTCGCGCACCGGGTCGTACTGCACGATTCCCGGCGAGAGAGCGGGCGATGCGGTGAGCGTGCTGTTCGAGCCCATCAGCAGCGTGTAGCCGTCTGGCGGCGCTTTCGCGACGATGGCCGAGCCGACCATCCCCTGCGCACCGCCGCGGTTTTCGACGATGACGTTCTGGCCAAGGGCTTCGACGACGCCCGGCGAGATCGCGCGCGCTGAGATGTCGACGGTGCCGCCGGGCGGGAACGGCACGATGAGGCGAATGGGTTTCGTTGGATATGCCTGCGCGGCTGCGGATGTGCTCAGCAGCGCGAGCGCCAGTGCGGGGAGTGCTCGTAAAAACATGTTTTCCTCGATTTGTTTAGTAACCGATACGCTGCAGGAAACGGCTCATGATGCTGTTGAACTCGACCGGCTGCTCGAAATTCGGCATGTGCGCGGCGTTCTTCACAACGTGCCACTCGGCATCCGGAATGCGACTCGACATGAATTCCATCTGTTGGTAAATCTCGGGCTCTTCCGATTCGCCCGCCACGAGCAACGTCGGCACGCGAATCTCCTGCACGCGCTCCGTGTGGTGGATCTCGCCAAGGAGCGCTTCCTCCTCCTGCTCGCGCACGTAAAGCGGCGTCTTGAGGTACTCCTTCACGGCCCACTCTTTCACGTCAGGCGAGGCCGTGCGATGCAGCTGCTTGTCGACGAGCCTGCGCACGACGGCTTCCCAGCCTTTTTCCTTCACCGCTCTGTGGAACCCGGCCACATCACGGCCGCGGCGTGAGCAGGGTGAGCCGATGAGAACGAGACCGCGCAGGTAGTCGCCGTACTCGAGCGCGTAAAGCTGCGCGACGATGCCGCCGACGGAGCAGCCGACGAGAACGAAATCCTCGAGCTCGAGCTTCTCGAAGAGCTCGATGTAATCGTCCAAAAACGCGGAGATCCGATATTCGCCGCGCGGCTTCTCGGATTCACCGTGGCCCCGCAGATCCACCGCGATGACGCGATACTTGTTTCCGAAATGCTCGAGCTGCGGTCGGTAGAACTCGGCGCTCGCAGGCGTCGAATGAAAGCAGATGATCGGCTTGCCGCTGCCCTGCTCCAGGTAATGCAGCCTGGTTCCGCGAATGTCGATGCAAGGCATTCGTTCAATCAGAGTTGTCGAGATCGAAGCCCGCCTGCGATACGCCGTAGACACAGCACTCCACGTCTTGCTCGAGGGCGCTGCCGGTCACGCCGCAGGCGCCGATCACCTGTCCCTGCGCGTTCTTGATCAGTACGCCGCCGGGCTGCGCCAGAAACTTGCCATGCGAGGTCGAAGCAAGCGAGATGAAAAAGGTCGGATTTTCTTTCGCGCGACGCGCGAGCTGCTTCGTCGAAACGCCGAACGCGATCGCCGACCAGCCTTTGGCGTGGCCGATATCTATCCGGGCCATGCTGGCACCTTCATCGCGCTGCGCGGAAACGATATTACCCGATGTGTCGACGACGACCACAGCCAACGGTCTCGATTTGATTTCGTGCGATCTTTTGAGAGCGAGATCGATGATGCGATTAGCGTCTTTGAGGCTGATATCCACGGTTTTCCTTTCTATCGGGGAATAGGAAATTCAAAACACATTTTCCCCCACCGGTGACTATATCGCCGGCCCGACAAGGGGTCAATCGGACGGTTCTTCACTACTGCGATACTTTGTTCTCGCGTCCAGTTGGCCTATTTAATCCGCTCCGCGACCACCAGCTTTTTCCATTGCGCAATTTCGCGGGAGATAACCGCCGCAAATTGCTCCGGCGAGCCGCCCACTACTTCGGCACCTTGATTGAATAACTTGCCGGAAGTTTCCGCTTCCTTGAGTATGCGATTGGTCGCATCGCTGAGCGTTGCGATCACCGGTTTCGGGAGGCCTGCCGGCCCCATCAATCCCGCCCAACTGCTCGCCTCGTAACCCGGCGTTCCGGACTCGGCGACGGTCGGCAGGTCCGGCATGAATGCGGAACGCTGTCTCGTCGTAACGCCCAATGCGACCAGCTTTCCAGATTTGATGTGCGGAATGCCGGTGGAAAGCTGGGGAAACGAAATCTGGAATTCTCCGCCCAGCATGGCGACCAGCGCCGGGCCGGAGCCCTTATACGGGACGTGCTCGATGCTGATCTTGTTGAGAGAAGCGAAGAGCGCGCCGCTCAGGTGGCTCGGAGTTCCCACTCCACCCGACCCGTAGAGGAGTTGATTGGGCTTCTGCCGCGCAAGCGCAATCAGCTCGGGAATCGAGCGCAGCGCGAGGGACGGCTGAACCACCAGGACGTTCGGCGCCGTTGCCGCCATGGTTATCGGCGCGAAGTCCTTTACTGAATCAAACGGCAGTTTTTCCTGCAGCGCGGGATTGATGGCGAAGCCCGCCGAAGCCATGAAGAGGGTGTAGCCGTCCGGCCGGGCGCCGGCGATTATTTCCGACGCAATTATCTGGTTCGCGCCTGCGCGATTGTCGACTACGACCTGCTGGCCGAGCACTTCGCCCAGCCTTTGCGCCACGATCCTCGCGATAGTATCGGTCCCACCGCCTGGTGCGAATCCAACGAGCAAGCGGATGGGGCGTTCTGGGTA
>JANNPG010000580.1:0-2603 GCA_031399805.1 Betaproteobacteria bacterium
CCCGCGTGCGCGTGCGCGGCGAGCGCGGCAACAAGCAAAACCGCGCCGCACTGTAGAAGTGCGGCGCGGTTCAGGTGTTGCTTAAGAGGGCCTAACATAATGAAACGCGCGATGCGCTGTCACGATTTTGGCTCAGGGCTAGAAGAAAGTCTCGCGGCTTAGTCATTCTAAGCAAGGGACTTACGACAATGTGGCGCCGGGACTCGTTAGCCGCAGGCCCGTTTGCGGGAACGGTGCCGTAGCACCCGGATTGTACTTGCGCCACTTGGCCCCCGTCTCCGCCCCAAGAACAAAATCCTTTCGCCGTGAGTCGGGGGCTACAGGCCAAAACTCGTGCCAGCCCGAAGGGTTGCAGCCAGAATCGGCGCTAGCGTCGTTGCTCGTCTTGCGAATACGTAGAGTATTCGCTTCACCGGGCGCCTCGCCATCACCAATTCTGGCTGCAACGCACACGTGTTTCATTGTGTTAGGCACTCTTAGCACGTGTTCCACCATTCAGGCGTTACTTGTCGCCCGCGTAACGGATGTCGCTGCGGCGGTTCTCCGAGAACGCGGCCTCGTCGTGGCCCGGGTTGCGCGGCTTCTCTTCGCCGAGACTCACGGACTCGATCTGACCTTCCTGCACTCCGAGCAATACCATCATCTGCCTTACGCTGTCGGCACGGCGCTGGCCGAGCGCAATATTGTATTCGCGGCTGCCGCGCTCGTCGGTATTGCCTTCGATGGTGATTTTCTGCGCGCGGTTCGCGACCAGATAGCGCGCATGCGCGGTGACCAGGGGCTTGTACTCGTCCTTGACGACCACGCTGTCGTAATCGTAGAACACGCTGCGCTGCTTGTTCAGCATGCTCCCGGGATTGAGCGGATCGAGCGGATCGCCGGAAACCACCGGCCGCTTGTCCAGCGGCACGACTGCCGGCGGTGGCACAGTCTGTTTCGGCGGCGTCACGACCGGCGGCGGCGTCGGTTTGGCTTCAGTCACGTCCGCCGGCTTTTGTACCTCCTGGCTGGCACAACCCGCAAGTGCGGCCAGCACGGCCAGACTCCAGAATAACTTTTTCATCGGGTATCGCTCCTTGTCATGGACTTTTGATCAGCGGGCCCCACGCCGGTTCCCGCACATCGCCAGATTCCGCGCTGAACCGCTGGCGTACGCGGCCATCGCTGGATACTGCAGCTAATATACCACGCCCCCCGACCTCGGTTGCGTAGAGGATGATCCTGCCGTTGGGCGCGAAGCTCGGCGACTCGTCGACGCCATTCTCCGTCAGCGATTGCGTTTGCCGGCTCACAAAATCCTGCATCGCGACGTTGAAGCGCCCGCTCGTGCGCTGGATGAACACGAACGACTTGCCGTCGGGCGCATAGCGCGGCGTTACGTTGTAGCTGCCGTCGAACGTGAGCCGCTCCGGCGCGCCACCCGCCACCGGCACCCGGTAAATCTGCGGACTACCGCCGCGGTCGGACGTAAATATCACGTGCTGGCCGTCGGGCGAAAAATTCGGCTCGGTGTCGATCGTGCCGGTATTCGTCAACCGCACGACGTTGCTGCCGTCAACGTTGACCAGATAAATCTGCGAATTGCCGTCCTTCGAGAGCACGACCGCGAGACGTTTGCCGTCGGGCGCCCACGCCGGCGCGCTGTTGCTGCCCTTGAAATTAGCCGCCACCGTGCGCTGCCCTGTGAGCAGTGACTGAATGTAGACGATCGGCTTCTTGCGCTCGAACGACACGTACGCGAGTCGGTTGCCGTCGGGCGCCCATGACGGCGAGATGATCGGCTCGTTCGACGCGAGTATGGTTTGCGCGCCAAACCCGTCGGCATCCGCGACCTGCAATTCAAAGCGCGTGCCGCGCTTGACCACGTAGGTGATGCGCGTGCTGAACACACCGACGTCGCCCGTCATCTTCTCGTAAATCGCGTCGGCGATCTTGTGCGCGGTGTTGCGCAGCTGGGGGGTCGTGACCTGGTACGCGAAGCCCGTAATCTGCGACTGCTTCAACACGTCCATCAGGCGGAAGCGCACGTCCCAATAGCCGTTGGGCAGGGGCGACACGCTGCCGATCACCAGCGCATCCGCGCCGCGCGCTTTCCACGCCGGAAATTGCACGTCGGCGGGCTCGGCCGGGATCGGGTTCAGTCCGCCGCTGTCCACCATCTTGAAAAAACCGCTGCGGGAAAGGTCGGCGATGACGATGTCGGTCACCTTTTGTGGCAACGCTTCTTCGCCCTTCAGCGGCGCGATGGCGATCGGCAACTGGGACGATCCGAAGCCGGTGATCTCGATTTTCAGCTGCGCATAAGCGCTCGCGCTCAGTGCCAGCCACAGCAAGAGGAACGACCCGAGGTAGTGCAGGTTTTTATTTTTCATGCACCGTATTTTACGCAGATTATTCCGTTGCGCGAGCATTGTGCGAGCCTTGTGCGTCTACTCTTGAGCACTGAACTTGAGGTTTAGTTCCCGGAAATCTTTCAGCAGCGCCGGATCCGGCGGCATGGGCAGCGGCTGCGCCCGGTTGATCGCGCGCTCGACCGCGCCGTCGTAGGCGGCGTTGCCGCTCCCGCGCTTTAAAGGCGCGCGCAGCACGTTGCCGTCCGGCAG
>JANNPG010000438.1:0-2213 GCA_031399805.1 Betaproteobacteria bacterium
CATGCGGTTGAAGCAACGCAGGAACGTGGACTTGCCGCAGCCGGAAGGGCCGATCAGGGCGGTGACCTTCTTCTCGTGTACGGGCATGTTAAGGCCCGTGAGTGCCTGGAACTCGCCGTAGTAGAAGCTCAGGTCCCTGGCCTCGGCCTTGACGGGGGACGATGCTGCCGCCTCCTGCCTTTCTGAAACTTCGCTCATCTCTCTCCCCAGCACGGCTACCATTTTATGTTCTTCCTCAGTCTGTAGCGGATGTAGATGGCGAGGCCGTTCATCGCGAGCGTCATCAGTACCAGCACGAAGCCGGCCGCCGCGGCGTTCGACTGAAAAGCCGCCTCGGGACGCGAGGTCCAGTTGAACATCTGGATCGGCATTACGGTGAAGGGCGAGGTCAGCCACTCGAAGGACACGAACGGCGGCGTCGACATTACCGGCGCCGGGGGCAGAAACGCGATGAACGTAAGCGCGCCGATAGTAATGATCGGGGCGGTCTCCCCGATCGCGCGTGCCATGCCGATGATCACTCCGGTCAGGATACCGGCCATCGAATAGGGGATGATGTGGTCCTTGCTCACCTGCCACTTGGTTGCGCCCAGGGCATACGCGCCTTCGCGCACGCCGATGGGTATCGAGCGGATCGCTTCGCGCGTGGCGACAATGACCACCGGCAGGATCAGCAGCGCGAGCGTCAGACCCGCCGACAGGATCGACTGGCCGAAACCGAACTGGTAGACGAACAGTCCCAGCGCGAGCAGGCCGTATACGATCGAAGGCACGCCTGCCAGGTTGGTGATGTTGATCTCGATGATGTCGGTGATCAGGTTCTTCGGCGCGTACTCCTCCAGGTAGATTCCCGAGGCGACCCCGAGCGGCACCGCGAAGAAAGCGGTCACCAGCATCACCAGCATCGAACCTACCCAGGCCGACAGGATTCCCGCCTGTTCGGCCTTGCGCGAGGGAAAATTCGAGAAGAAGTCCAGGTGCAGCCGGGGAACACCCTGTATCGCCATGTCGACGAACAAGGCGACGAACGTGAGCACGCCGACCATGAGCGCAAACACGCCGCAGAGCGCGAAGAACAGATCCCAGCGCTTGTTGCTGGCAATCAGCACCCGGATCGCAGCGAGGTCCTTCGCGTAGGCCATCAGTAGGCTTCCCGATACTTCTTGCGCAGCATGTGGCCGCCGATGTTGAACCCGAGCGTCAGCAACATCAGGGTAAGCCCGGCGGCGAAGATGGTCTGATAGCCGAGCGAACCGTGCGGCAGATCGCCGAGCGCCACCTGTACGATGAACGATGTGATGGTTGCCGCGGGCTCCGCCGGATTGAACGTGAGATTGGGCTGCATGCCTGCGGCGACAGCGAGAATCATTGTCTCGCCGACCGCGCGCGAAATGCCGAGTATGTAAGCCGAGGCTATGCCGGAAAATGCCGCCGGGACCACTACCCGGGTCGCGGTGTGAAAGCGCGTGGCGCCCATGGCATAGGACCCTTCGCGCAGGTTCATGGGCACTGCGCGCATTGCGTCCTCCGCGATCGAACTCACGTACGGGATGATCATGATGCCCATCACGATGCCCGCCGACAGCAGGTTGAAGCCGGGCAGGCCCGGCCAGATCGCCTGCAGGATCGGTGTGACGAACAGCAATGCGAAGTATCCGTAAACGATGGTCGGTACGCCGCCGAGGAGTTCCAGAAACGGTTTTGCGATCTCGCGAACAGAGAACGGGGCAAATTCCGAAAGATAGATCGCGATGACGGTACCGAGCGGTATCGCGATCGCCAACGCGACAAACGAACTCGTCAACGTGCCGGACAACAGCACCATGATGCCGAAATGGGCGTCGTCGAACAGCGGCGTCCACTGCGTATCGGTGAGGAAATCCCACAGCGGCACGCGCTGGAAAAACACCACCGACTCGCTGATCAGCACGTACATGATGCCGACGGTGGTCAGTACCGACATCAGGGCGGCGAGGAACAGCACGAATTCGATCGCGCGCTCCTTGATCACGCGCGACCGGCGCTGCGCCAGACGAGCGCTCGTTGCATCTGTCTGGGCGGACATGGTCATCACGCCGGCGGCGGCAGCAGCCATCGTATGCGGGCCCCTATTATGGAAGAATCCGTCCTCGCGTGCGCGCGGACGGGCGGGACGGTGCTTTTGCGGTCAGAGTTTGGCTTCGAGCTTCATCAGCTCTTCAATGGTCAGCCCG
>JANNPG010000594.1:0-2829 GCA_031399805.1 Betaproteobacteria bacterium
CGAACGAAGAGGGCACGTACCGCGATGCGGAAGCGGCATGGCAGCATCTGACCGAGGCGCGCAAGTTCAAAGCGCGGGACATCGTGATCGTCGGCGAGTCGCTCGGCGGCGGGGTGGCGACGTGGCTCGCAGTGAAGTATCCGTCGCGCGCCCTGATACTGGCGTCGACTTTCACTTCGGTTCCCGACTTGGGCGCGCGAATCTATCCGTGGCTGCCGGTGCGGCTGCTCGCGCGCATCGAGTACGCCAATCTCGATCGCATCGCGCAGATCGAGGCGCCGGTATTGATCGCGCACAGCCGCGGCGATGACATCATTCCCTTCGCGCACGGCGAGGCGTTGTTTGCTGCGGCGCGCGAACCGAAGCAATTGCTTGTCCTGAGCGGCGGACACAACGACGGCTTCATCTACGCGCGTGACGAGTGGATCGCGGCCGTCGGCGCGTTTCTCGAGCGCGTAGCGGTGAGGAAGGAATAAAGAGTGGGAAACTTTACACTGAGGTTTTATATATAACCAGATGATTTCATGCAGAAACATGACTTGACGTCGTTCAGGCAACCTTGAATTGAGAACAATGTCACAGTGGTTTTGTCGAGATTTTTTAAACTTTTTACAATTGCTGCCAACGAGCATTCAATTTAAAACTCAACGCTATGATTATATTTAATTGTTATTAATTGGCACGACTCATGCTTTCAGGTTGGATGAGCCGGATTGAATTAACCTGAAGACGCTACCCAAGGTCTTGTCGACCGATTTGGCGCAAGTTCATCCACCAGGGAGCTACCGGGTTATGAAGAATCACATGCGCCGAACCATGGGCACGAATTCAAAGTCATTGATTGCCGCTTGCGTTTTCGCGGTGCTGTGTTTTGCTGCTGCACCGGCGCGAGCCATCGTTCTGTTTCAGGACAATTTCGACACCGATAACGCCTCGACGGTGCTCAATTTCACCAGTTTCCTCAACTGGACCGTCAGCAACGGCACCGTTGACTACATTCGCAACGGCGGTTTCGGTATTAGCTGCGTTGGCGGCGCCGGTGGTTGCGTCGATCTCGACGGCTCGACCTCCGACGGCGGGCGCATGACGTCCAACGCCAGCTTTGCCATTGTGGCCAGCGAGACATACAAGATTAGCATCGACGTGTCGGGCAATCAGCGCGGCGGTTCAGCGGATGACATAACCTTTGGGTTCCTTGGACTGATTGCTGCGGGTCAACCTGGAATTTCTCCTTCAGACCCGTTTTCGACGAGAAGTGTCACTTTTTCTGGTTTCTCGGGAACGTCACAACTGTTTATTGAAACATCGAGCGCGGACAACGTCGGTGTCGTGGTCGACAACGCGGTATTTGAGTGCCTGACTTGCCGAAGCGGGCGAGTGCCCGAACCGGCGACTCTCGCCTTGCTGGGCCTTGGTCTCGCCGGACTCGGATTCAGCAGGCGCAAACAGACCAGTTAAACGGTATTTGGTATTGGTAGCAGACCCCGCTTCGGCGGGGTTTGTTGTTTGTGTGCGACCGGCCGCTCCTGTTAAGGGTTGTGCGATGCCTGCCCTCAGGCGCAGAACTACCAGGACGCGACAGAGCCCGCCGGGCAGGTATCGCGCAACCCTTAACACAAGCTGACATTCGTCTGCGCTGGAAGCGCCATGACACGGTCGTTTCCTGGCGGGATCTGCGCGCAGGATCAGCGCCGGACGAAGGTTCAGCCAGAAATTGCGCGGTCTTTCGCTTGATCCTCGGCTCGCGCTTCGTCGGCAGCGCGGACGCGATCTGCAAAACGGCGGGCATTGTCAACGACGACGATGCGAAGCGGGGCGTCGCGATTCCGGAGCGCGAGCTCATGATGGGGATAGTCCGCGGCGGCAAGACCCGCGCGCGCGATCGTCTCCTCGGAGACGACGAGCTCGCACCCGTATTCCTTGGTCAACGCCTCCAGGCGGCTCGCGGTATTGACCGTGTCGCCGACGGCGGTCAGGTAGCGCGTTCCGGCGTAACCCATCTCGCCCACGACAACCGGGCCCGCGTGGATGCCGATGCCGATGCGCAACGGGGTTTCCAACTCGCCGCCGAGCACGCGGCTGAGCGCCTCGACACGCTCGATCATGTCACCAGCGGCAAGGATCGCCTGCCGGCAGGCGGTGTCGGGTCCCGCCTCGATCCCAAAGAGCGCCATGACGCCGTCGCCCGTGTATTGGTTGGCGATGCCGCCCGCTTGCGCGACGGCGCCGCCGACGGCCTCGAAATAGCGGTTCAAAATGAAGACGACGTCGTAGGGCAGCTTGCGCTCGGCCACGCGCGTGAATCCGCGCAGGTCGGCAAAGAGCACCGCGATCTCGCGCTCCTCGCCGCCGCGGGCGCCGGCGGGCGCATGCGCAGTGCCGGCGTCGACCGCGGCCTGCAGCAGCGGCGTCACCGCGAGGTCGTGGCTCGGCCGCAGCTGGCAGGCGAGACGCACATTGGGCGGGGCGCTTATGCGCTCGAGCACGCGCCGCTCCAGCGGGGAAGGCGTCGGCTGCAGCGACGGATCGCCCGCAATCCGGATCCGGCATGTCGAGCAACGGCCGCGGCCGCCGCATACCGACGCGTGGGGGACGCCGGCTGAGCGGCTCGCTTCGAGCACCGTCCAGCCGACGGGCACGCGAACCTCGCGACCATCCTGGTAACCGATGCGGATGGGTGAGCCGCCGCGCGCGATTCGCGCACGGACGAGGCGCGCCGCAAGCGTCAGAGCGAGCAGCGCCCAGACAGTTATCGATATCCCGTCACGCATCTGCACGAGCGTGGCGCGCTGGACCGGCGAGGGCGCGCGCACTTCGACGTTGAGGCGC
>JANNPG010000595.1:0-1621 GCA_031399805.1 Betaproteobacteria bacterium
GTGTTCTCGAAGAACGTATACAGCTCGAGCCTCACGTCCTTCTTCACGTTCTACCTGATCGAGCGGTTCGACCTGCCGGTGCAGGGTGCGCAGGTGCAGCTTTTTATTTTCATGGCGGCGGTCGCGATCGGCACACTGGTCGGTGGCTCCGTTTCGGACAGGATAGGCCGCCGGCCGATGATCTGGATCTCGATCCTCGGCGCGCTCCCGTTTACCCTCCTCCTGCCCTACGCCAACCTGTTCTGGACCGGCGTGCTCATCATCATCATCGGCCTCCTGACGGCTTCGGCCTTCCCGGCGATCCTGGTCTACGCGCATGAGCTCGTGCCGGGAAGAGTCGGGCTGGTGTCCGGCGTGTTCTTCGGCTTCGCGTTCGGTCTGGGGGGTCTGGGCGCCGCGGCAATGGGATACATCGCCGATGCGCATGGCATCGCTTTCGTCTACCAGCTCAGTTCGTACCTGCCGGCGATCGGGCTGGTGGCGTGGTTGCTGCCGAACCTGGAGCGCGACCGCCTGTCGCGCGCCGCGTGAGTCCGTCCATCGGCAGCCCTTAGGAGGCCTGCGCGAATCCGGGATCCTCGCAAGCTACCAGCGTGGCGGCGGCTTGCGCGAGATGACGATCATGCCGCCTTCCTTGCGCACGTAGCCGCCGGCTGCGAGGTCGGAGAAAATGCGGCTGATCATCTCGCGCGAGCAGCCGACGCGCTGCGCGATGTCCTTTTGCGTGAGCTTCTCCGGGATGATCAGCCTGCCATCGACGGCTTCGGCGAGTTCCAGCAGCAGCCGCGCCACGCGCCCGTAGACGTCCATGAGCGCGAGGTCGCGAACGCTTTCCGTGAGGATGCGTACACGATGCGCGAGCTTGCGCATGACGTGCTCGGCGAACTCCGGCATGTCGGCAAAGAAGCGCGACAGCTCGGCTTTGTGCACGATCGCGCAGCGACAATCCTCCAGCGCGACAACGGAGGCCGAGCGCGGTCCGCCGTCGATAACCACCTCGCCGAAATAGCCGCCCTGCCCTATGCGGTTGACTTCGAGTTCGCGTCCTTCCTCCCCCGAGACGAACACCTTCACGCGGCCCGAGAGCAGCACATAGAGCGAGTCCGTGTCGTCCCCCTCGGTGACGATGATCGCGTTCTTGGAAAAATTGCGCACCGCAGCACGCCTGCCTATCTTCGCGATCAGCTCTTCGGGCAGCGTTTCGATAGGAGAATTCAACACCTGGCTGCCTCGAATGTGAATAGATCACACTGCGAGTGCGTCAGAGTTCGCTGCGCGGCGCGGGACTGCCGGCGTACCTTGGGGGCGTAGTTCCACTTCAAGGAGGCCGCCGTGATCCGCTCTGAACACCTGCAACTCGCCGCCATGCTCCTCCCGACGCTCGTGCTGTTCATCGCCATGGTATTCATCATTGTCGTTCCGGAAGGCCAGGCCACGGCGTCAACTGCCGCGCACGAATCCGCGGAGATCGCCGTCATGGAAACCGAGATGTGGCCGCTCGGGACAGTCTTCGTTCGCTAGTTCGAAGCTCTGCTCCACTGAATCGTTCGCCTGGGAAATCGTCGTCATAAAACCGGCTACCGGCTGGATGTCGACTGTGAATGAAAAGGGTCTAGGATCG
>JANNPG010000446.1:0-5223 GCA_031399805.1 Betaproteobacteria bacterium
GATTCGCCGGACCGCGACACGCTTGAGAGCCTGTGCGTCGTAAGCCGCGACGAACCGCGTCCGGTGGTGATGTTTACGCACGACGGGAACAGCGAAAAAATCCGCGCCGCCACCGCAAATGGTCGCCAATATGCGCGTCGGCAACATGGACGGATTCTGCGTCGGCGAGCCGTGGAACAATCGCGCGATCGTCGACGGCATCGGATTCACCGCTGAAACCACGCAGGGAATCTGGAAAGATCACCCCGAGAAGACGCTCGGCACCACTGCGGAGTGGGTGCAGAAGTACCCGAACACCGCGCGCGCGCCATGACCGCCGCGGTCCTCGACGCGGGGCGCTGGATCGACGCGTCACTTTCGAACCGCCAGAAAACCGCGCAGACCGTCGCCGACAAGTCGTACGTGAACACGGATTCCGACGTGATACTCGCGCGCATGCTGGGCCGCTACGACAACGGCATCGGCAGGAAATGGGACGAGCCCGACTACATGAAGTTCTACAACGACGGTATGGTCAATTATCCGTACCTGTCGGACGGCATGTGGTTCCTGACGCAGCACCGGCGTTGGGGGCTCCTGAAGGAAGACCCCGATTACCTCGCGGTCGCGAAAAAGGTCAACCGCATCGACATTTACAAGCAGGCGGCGACGGCGACGAAGACCGCATTGCCGAAATCGGATTTCCGCACCTCGAAGCTGATCGACGGCGTGGTGTGGGACGGCAAGGAGCCCAGGAAATACGCGGGTGGTTTCAAGATCAAGGTGGCGTGACATGGGCGCGGCGATCCTGACGCATCAGAACTTCGGCCATGGCGCGCCGGCTGCCGGCGCGACCAAAACCGCCGCTGCGCCGCCGCCCGAAGTCGTAGACCTGCCGCCGCCGGTGCGCCGGCCTGCGCCGCTCGTCGAGCGCTATGGCGACGACATCGCGGGGTTTTTCCGCGGCGCGATTCCCGTTGTCTTCGGCATCGCGCTGTTCATCACCGTCTGGGCCATCGTGTCGCAAAGCAGCACGCTGCCGGGGCCGCTCAAGACCTGGTATTCGGCGGTCGAGGTGTTCAGCGATCCGTTCTACCGCAAGGGTCCGAACGATCAGGGCATAGGCTGGAACATTCTGAATTCGCTCGGGCGCGTCGGTATCGGGTTTGGCCTCGCGGCGCTGATCGGCATTCCTCTCGGATTCATGATCGGCCGCTTCCGATTTTTGTCCGGTATGGCGGCGCCCATCGTGAGCCTCTTGCGGCCGGTGTCGCCGCTCGCGTGGCTGCCGATCGGGCTCTTGGTGTTCAAGGCGGCGAATCCGGCCGCGATCTGGGTGATCTTCATATCGAGCATCTGGCCAATGATCATCAACACCGCCGCCGGCGTGCGCGAAGTGCCGCAGGACTATCTCAACGTCGCGAAGGTGCTGAATCTTTCGGAGTGGAAAGTATTTACGCGAATACTCTTCCCGGCGGTGCTGCCGTTCATGCTGACCGGCATCCGCCTCGCGATCGGCGTGGCGTGGCTGGTGATCGTCGCCGCCGAGATGCTGACCGGCGGCGTCGGCATCGGCTTCTGGGTGTGGGACGAGTGGAACAACCTGAACGTCGAACACATCATCATCGCGATTTTCACCGTGGGCATCGTCGGCCTCCTCCTCGAGCAGGCGCTGATGCTGATCGCGCGCCGCTTCGAATACCGGTAAAGCAAGACCATGCGCCACAGAGAACATTCTTTTCAATACCCCTTGAGGGGTACAGAGGACACAGAGAAAATGGAAAAATTCGTATCCGTCGAGCAGGCGAACATGTCGTTCAAAACCAAGGGCGGCAGCTTCGTCGCATTGCAGGATATCAACGTGTCGATCCGCGAGGGCGAGTTCGTGACGCTGATCGGCCATTCGGGCTGCGGCAAATCGACGCTGCTCAACATGGTGGCCGGGCTGTTGCAGCCGACCAGCGGCGTGCTCTTGTGCGCGGGACGCGAGATCGCCGGGCCGGGGCCCGATCGCGGCGTGGTGTTTCAGAATCACTCGCTCTTGCCGTGGCTCACGTGCGCCGAAAACGTGTATCTGGCCGTCGAGCGCGTGTTCGGCGCG
This sequence comes from Betaproteobacteria bacterium, assembly GCA_031399805.1. Lineage (GTDB taxonomy): Bacteria > Pseudomonadota > Gammaproteobacteria > Burkholderiales > SG8-41 > PALSA-1004. Next base: position 2,081 of record JANNPG010000446.1, read on the forward strand.
GGCGAAACGAAAGCCCAGTTGAAAGCGCGCACATTGAAGGCGCTCGATCTGGTCCAGCTCACGCACGCGGCCGACAAGCGGCCGAATGAAATTTCGGGCGGCATGAAGCAGCGCGTCGGCATTGCGCGCGCCTTGTCGATGGAACCCAAAGTGCTGTTGCTCGACGAGCCGTTCGGCGCGCTGGACGCGCTGACGCGCGCGCACTTGCAGGACGAATTGCTGAAAATTGTCGCCAAAACCGGCAGCACGGTATTGATGGTGACGCATGATGTCGACGAGGCCGTACTACTGTCGGACCGCATCGTGATGATGACTAACGGACCGGCTGCAACGGTCGGCGACATCGTGGCGGTCGGTTTGGCGCGTCCGCGCGAGCGCATGGCACTGGTCAAAGACGCCCGCTATCACGAGTTACGCGGCCGTGTGCTCGAGTTCCTGTATCAGAAACAACTGCGCCCAGCGGCTTGAACGGGTAAGGCGTGATGAATACGGGCGCTGTGCGTGTGCCTGTCTCCCCGGCAAAGTTGAAACGCGCACTGCACCAACTTGGCGCGCCTTTCCATGCACCGCACCAATTTTTTGCGCTGTCGCCGGCATAGTTAGACATAATTATATTAACCATATGATTTGTTGAGACATATTATCTGGCACGGCGATTGCTGTACGAGGACTAACCTATTTCTCCTCGGACGAGCATGAGCAGCGGCAAAGTATTTCTGATTGGCGCAGCGGTCAGTCTCGCGCATCAGGTCAAGCGCAGCGGTGTTCGGTTGCGAACCGCGTGAAGTTATCCGGAGCATACGTATGCGAAAAATGAAGCTGGTGATGGTGGGCAACGGCATGGCGGGCGTGCGCACGCTCGAGGAGATGTTGAAGATCTCGCCCGACCTCTACGAAATCACGGTGTTCGGCGCCGAGCCGCACGCCAATTACAACCGCATCCTGCTGTCGCCGGTGCTGGCCGGCGAAATGACGCTCAAAGAGATCATGCTCAACGATCTCGACTGGTATGCGGCGAACAACATCACGCTGCACCTGAACAAGAAGGTCGTGAAAATCGACCGCATCGCGAAAAAAGTGATCGCCGCCGACGGCACCGAAGCGGACTATGACCGGCTGCTGATCGCGACCGGTTCCAACCCGTTCATTCTGCCGGTTGCCGGCGTCACGCTCGATGGCGTGATCACCTACCGCGACATCCACGACACCAACGCGATGATCGAGGCGGCGTCGCGCTACAAACACGCGGTGGTGATAGGCGGCGGGCTGCTCGGACTCGAGGCCGCCAACGGATTGAAGCTGCGCGGCATGAACGTCACCGTCGTGCACCTGATGGAGTGGCTGATGGAACGCCAGCTCGACCGCACAGCGGCGGGCATGCTGCAGCAGTCACTCGAAGCGAAGGGCCTGCAGTTCATGTTGAAGACGCAGACCGCGGAAATCATCGGCGACCGGGACGGCGGCAAGTCCGGACGCGTGAAAAGCGTGCGCTTCAAGGACGGCAGCGAACTCGCCGCCGACCTGGTGGTGATGGCGGTCGGCATACGCCCCAACACCGATCTCGCCGAAGCCGCGGGCCTCTATTGCAATCGCGGCATCGTGGTCAGCGATACGATGCAAACCTACGACCCGCGCATTTACGCCGTCGGCGAATGCGTGGCCCACCGCGGCGTCGCGTACGGGCTGGTGGCGCCGCTCTTTGAGATGGGCAAGGTGTGCGCCAATCATCTCGCCAATTTCGGCATCGGCCGCTACCAGGGCTCGGTGCTTTCAACCAAGTTGAAGGTGACGGGCATCGATCTTTTTTCGGCGGGCGACTTCACGGGCGGCGCCGACACCGAAGAGATCGTGCTGCACGATTCCGTCGGCGGCGTCTACAAGCGTCTAGTACTGCGTGACAACCGCGTGATCGGCAGCGTGCTCTACGGCGACACGGTGGACGGCGCATATTATTTCCAGCTGCTGCGCGACAGGCAGGACGTGCACGAAATCCGCGATCACCTGATGTTCGGCCAGTCGCACCTGGGCAACAGCGGGCACCAGGGGCAGAACAAGGCCGCCGCGATGTCCGACGCAATGGAGGTGTGCGGCTGCAACGGCGTGTGCAAGGGGACCATCATCAAGGCGATCAAGGAGCACGGGCTCTTCACGCTGGACGACGTCAGGAAGCATACGAAGGCGTCGAGCTCGTGCGGGTCGTGCACCGGCCTCGTCGAGCAGATACTCGCGTCCACCGTCGGCGGCGCGTACCAGCCGGCCGCGACCAGGAACAAGGCGGTATGCGGCTGCACCGAGCACACGCACGAAGAAGTGCGGCGCGTCATCCGCGAACAGCATCTGCTGTCGATTCCGGCGGTGATGCAGTTCATGGAATGGGGTGCGCCCAACGGCTGCGCGACCTGCCGGCCGGCGCTCAACTACTACCTTCTTTCGACCTGGCCGCATGAGGCCGAGGATGATCCACAGTCGCGTTTCATCAACGAGCGCGCGCACGCGAACATCCAGAAGGACGGCACTTACTCGGTCATCCCGCGCATGTGGGGCGGCACCACGACCGCGGCCGAACTGCGGCGCATCGCCGACGTGGTCGATAAGTACAAGATACCGACGGTCAAAGTCACCGGCGGCCAGCGCATGGATCTGCTCGGCGTGAAGAAAGAGGACCTGCCGGCCGTGTGGCGCGACCTCGATATGCCGTCAGGGCACGCCTACGCGAAGGCTTTGCGCACCGTGAAGACGTGCGTCGGTTCAGAATGGTGCCGCTTCGGTGTGCAGGATTCGACTAATATGGGCATCGACCTCGAGCGCGAACTGTGGCGTATGTATGCGCCGCACAAGGTCAAGCTCGCCGTGTCCGGCTGCCCGCGTAATTGCGCCGAATCCGGCATCAAGGATGTTGGCGTGATCGGCGTGGAATCCGGCTGGGAACTCTATGTCGCGGGCAATGGCGGAATCAAGACCGAAGTCGCGCAGTTCTTTGTCAAAGTGAAAACTCGCGAAGAAGTGCTGGAATACGCCAGCGCTTTCCTGCAGCTTTACCGCGAGGAGGGTTTTTATCTCGAACGTACGGTGCATTTCGTCTCAAGAGTCGGACTTGAATACTGTAAATCGAAAGTCATCGACGATCCCGAGAATCGCAAAGC
>JANNPG010000447.1:0-3021 GCA_031399805.1 Betaproteobacteria bacterium
CGGCGGCAACGACCAGCAGATGCAGATCGTGGTTGCCGAGCACCGTGATCGCGCGGGTGCCGAGGCTTATAACGAAGCGCAGCACGGCCAGCGATTGCGGGCCGCGGTTCACCAGGTCGCCGACCAGCCACAGGCGGTCGCCGGCCGGATCGAAGCGAATCTGGTCGAGCAGCCGACGGAAGGCCGAATAACAGCCCTGAATGTCGCCGATCGCGTAAGTCGCCATTATCTAGTTCGCAGTTCCGCTATCTCCGCGTCGCTGGCAGTCAGCGCGCGGGCCAGCAGCACGGCGGTCAATCGCGCGGCAGCCGCCAACTCCGCCGTCGTGACTTTGTCGCGCGTGTCGCCGCGCGTCAGGATGTGCTTGACGTTGCATTGCGGACGATCGAAACCCGCCACCAGGCGCAGTGCCGGGATGCCATGCCGCGCGAAATTGTAATGGTCGGAGTTGGACATCATCGGCGCGTAAGTGCCGAGCGGCATGCCGGCCGCCGCCGCGGCGTCGTGCACAAACGCCGGCAGGCGCGGAAATTCGCTGGTGAGAGCTGTCAAGTGAGTGTGACCGCCGACGGTGTCGAGATTGATGTTTAGCGCGATCGCGGCGCGTTCGGCTACGGGCATGCTGTCAAGGTACTGGCGCGAGCCGGCGAGCGCCCATTCCTCGGCGCTGAACAGGCATACTCTGAGTCCGCGCCGGGAGGATGCAATCAGCGGCGCGAAAGCGCGTGCCACGGCGAGCGCGACCGCAACACCGGTGGCGTTGTCCATCGCGCTTTCGGCGAGGTCATGCCCGTCGACGTGCGCGGTCAATGCGATGCATTGATCCGTTTGTCCCGGCAGATCCAGGATGACGACGCCGGTTTGCGCTGCGTAATCTTCGCCGGCGACGAGCAAATGCGCACGCGCGCGCTGTGCGCCGCGCGCCGCGAGCCGCGCGGCGGACTCGAAATCGGTGGCGACCGCCGGAATGCCGGCTTCGCCGCCGCGACCGGACGAACCTGAGACCGGGCCCGCGCCGTGCATCGGATTGGCGATAATGAATCCCGCCGCGCCGTGCTCCATCGCCCACCCGTACTTGCGGCGGCGGTGCACGTGCATGGCGGAAAACGGGTATTCGTGGCGCACCAGCGCGAAGCGGCCGGCGAGGTCGCGCGCATGGCGCGCGAAATCTTCGGCGGTGCCGCGGCCAAGATCGATCACTTCCGCCGCAATGCCGTCCAGCGGCGTCGATAGCGAACCGAGCAGCGCATTGCAGACGAGAGGCGTGCCGTCGTCGAGCGTCAATGCGGCTGAGCTACAACGCCAGCCTGCATAGGTGACCGGTTCGACCGCGGCGGCGCGGTTGATTGCCGCGAGACGTGCGTGCACAAGATCGATTCCCGCCTGTTCGGCGGCGCTGCCGGCGCGCCGGCCGCCGCAATCGCAGAGTGCGGTAAAGTCCTGCTGCAATTGCGCATCCGCGGCGAGTGCCGCAAACGCCGCAGCGAAGCGCGAATCCGTCATGGTCGCGCGCCGCGGGAATCGCGCGGCGCGCACTTATTCGATTTTAATGCCCGCATCCCTGACTACTTTCGCCCAGCGTTTTACGTCGGCTTCGAGCAGCGCGCGGAATTGCTGCGGCGTGTTGGTGCGCGGTTCCACCGCGAGCACGGCAAAGCGCTCGCGCACGTCGGCGGAGTTCACCGCCTTGACGATTTCACCGTGCAGTTTCTCGACGATGGGTTTCGGCACGCCGGCCGGCGCCATCACACCCCACCAGTGTTCGACCACCATGCCGGCGACGCCGCTTTCCTCGAACGTCGGCACGTCGGGGAACGCCGGCAGGCGTCTGGCGCTGGTCACGCCGAGGATGCGCAGGCGGCCCCCTTGCGCGAAGGGAGCGGCGGTGGCCATCGACGTGAAGGTGGCCGGTATCTGACCGGCGACGACGTCAGTCAACGCGGGTCCGGCGCCTTTGTACGGAACGTGGTTCAATTTAATGCCGGTGTGGCTTTGCAGAAGTTCAGCCATCAAATGCGTGGTCGCGCCGGTGCCGCCGGAGGCGATCGCCATCTTGCCCGGCTGTGATTTCGCCAGCGCGATGAACTCTTTCACGTTCTGCGCTTTGACCGCCGGATTGACGAACAGAAACATCGGCGATACGCCGATCGTCGTTATCGGCGCGAAGTCCCGGATCGGATCGTACGGCACTTTTGCATAAATGTTCGGATTGATGGTGTGCGGCATGTCCGACAGAATGAGGGTGTAGCCGTCGGGTGTTGCCTTGGCGGCGATGTCGGTGCCCAGCATACTGCCGGCGCCGGGGCGGTTGTCGATCACGAAGGTCTGGCCGAGTGAAGTGCCGAGTTTCTGTCCGAGGGTGCGCGCAAGCACATCCGAGCTGCCGCCGGGCGCATAGGGGACGATGAAGCGCACGAACTTGGCGGGGTAGTCCGGCGCGACGCTTTGCGCTATGGCGGCGGACGCCGCGCACGCGAGCAACACAACTCCGCAGCGCAATATTTTCATGGCAGTCTCCCTCGCGTATCGATGTGACGTGTGGCGCGCGGACAAAAAAGGCGCAGACTCATCTGCGCCTTGTTCGTGACCGCGGGGCCGTTCTATTTTGTTTTGCCTTTGGCATCCGCTTTAGCCGGCGCCGGTTTTGCCGCGGGTACCTTGATCGGCGAGGAGCGTTCCTCGATGTGGACTTCGCTCATGAGTTTGCCTGCGGCAAGGCGTTGGAAAGGCGCACATTATAGCGACAATCGAGGCGCATCGTAAAACGCCCGGGCGCTCCGCCCGGTTGGACGCTAAGGGGGAAAACGGCTATTCTAGCCTTCGTGCTGTGCTTACACCGCGCCCGTAGCTCAGCTGGATAGAGTGTCGGTCTCCGAAGCCGAAGGTCGCCCGTTCGAATCGGGCCGGGCGCGCCAAATTCAAGAAGTTAGCCAGTAGTTAGCTGACTCTCGTCGTCTGGCTGTGCCGCACTTGTGCCGCCGAGAAGATTTGCAACGATCTCCGCGTGCGGTGCCAAGTGTC
>JANNPG010000081.1:0-26237 GCA_031399805.1 Betaproteobacteria bacterium
CGGCTGGCCGCCGATGTGTTTTTGCACGTTCGCGTTCTGCATCGCAAGCTGCTCGATCTCGGCGCGGTCGGCGTCTTTGGCGACGCGCATGTTGCCGCGCAGCTTGCCGTTGACCTGCAGCACGAGTTCGATTTCGTCCTGAATAAGGGCGGCTTGATCAACTTCAGGCCACTCGGCGGTAAGAATTTCGCCATATTGTGTCTCGAAGCCCAGTTCTTTCCAAAGAGCATGAGTTATGTGCGGAACGATCGGACTAAGTATCCGTAGCAATATGCCGACGGACTCGTTCATTAATTGAAATTTTGGATTGAGGAATGATTGCAGAGGCAGGTTCGCGTTCAGCGGTGTGGTATCCACTGGAAGTTTTTCAAGCGCATTGAGCATTTTCATGCCGGCCGAGGCGACGGTATTGAATTGCATTCGGGCGTAGTCAAAATTGGCTTGCTGCAGGATCTTATGCATTTCGCCGCGTGAGGCGCGAAGTCTGCCGTCTTCCTTGGCCCAATCGTTCACGCGCACACTACTGTCCCGGAACCGGATTGCGCTTTCGTTGCGTGCGCAGTAATCCCAAAGGCGTCGCAAAAATCGATGCGCCCCTTCAACGCCACTGTCCGACCACTCGAGCGTCTGCTCGGGCGGTGACGCGAACATCATGAAAAGCCGCGCAGTATCCGCCCCGTATTCCTCGATCAGCGATTGCGGGTCGACGCCGTTGTTTTTCGATTTCGACATCGTGCCGATGCCGCCCGACTCGACCGGCTGGCCATCTGTTTTGAGTGTAGACGCAGCGACCGCGCCGACGGCCCCGGTTGTCGATACACCGGTGAGTGCAACCGTAACACTGGGGCCGACCGTCCCCACGGAGCCGGTGCCCGGGGTTATTGCGACCTCGGTCGGGTTGTAGTAAGTGATGCGGCCGTCGTTGTTTTTGCGGAAGTAGATTTTGTTGAGGACCATGCCTTGCGTAAGCAGATTTGAAAATGGCTCGTCGAGTTTGACGAGGCCGAGATCTCGCATCACCTTTGTCCAGAAACGCGAGTAGAGTAGATGCAGGATCGCGTGCTCGATGCCGCCGATGTACTGATCGACCGGCAGCCAATACGCGACGCGTTTATCCACCATGGCGTTGTTCTGGTCGGCACACGCGTAGCGGGTGTAGTACCACGACGAGTCGACGAAGGTGTCCATCGTGTCGGTCTCGCGCTGCGCCGGCTGGCCGCACTTGGGGCACGTGCAATTGACGAAGTCGGCGCGCTTCGCGAGCGGATTGCCGCTGCCGTCGGGCACGCAGTCTTCGGGCAATACGACCGGGAGCTGAGCGTCGGGCACCGGCACGTCGCCGCACGCGGCGCAATGGACGAGCGGGATCGGCGTGCCCCAGTAGCGCTGGCGCGAAATGCCCCAGTCACGCAGGCGCCACATGATCTGCTTTTCGCCGAGACCTTTTGCGGCGAGATCCGCGGCGATCGCATTCACCGCGGCGTCGTACGCGAGCCCGTCGTACTGGCCCGAATTCACGCACGCGCCGTGTTCGGCATACCACGGTTGCCAGGCGTCGGTCGAATAGGGCTTTGCCTTGACGTCGACCACCGGTTTGATCGCGAGGCGGTATTTTTTTGCGAATTCAAAGTCGCGCTCGTCGTGGCCGGGCACGCCCATCACCGCGCCGTCGCCGTAACCCCACAAAACGTAGTTGCCGACCCACACTTCGATGCGCTCGCGCGTCAGCGGGTGCGCGACAAAAAAGCCCGTCGGCATGCCCTTTTTTTCCATCGTCGCGAGATCGGCTTCCATGACGCTGCCGCGCTGGCACTCGTCGACGAACGCTGCGAGTTGCGGGTTGTCGCGCGCAAGCCGGGTGGCGAGCGGGTGTTCGGCGGCAATCGCGCAGAATGTCACGCCCATGAGGGTGTCGGCGCGCGTAGTGAATGCCCACAGCCTGTCGTCGCGGCCGTCCAGTGCATACGGAAAGGCAAGCCGCACGCCGGTGCTTTTGCCGATCCAGTTCGCCTGCATGGTTTTCACGCGCTCGGGCCAGCCGGGAAGCGTGTCGAGCGCGGCAAGCAGTTCGTCGGCGTAGCGCGTGATCGCCATGTAGTACATCGGGATCTCGCGCTTTTCGATCAGCGCGCCGGTGCGCCAGCCGCGGCCATCGATCACCTGCTCGTTGGCGAGCACGGTCTGGTCGACCGGGTCCCAGTTGTCGGTGCCGGTTTTCTTGTAAACGAGACCTTTTTCCAGCATGCGCAGGAACAACCCCTGGTTCCAGCGGTAATAGTCGGGCTTGCAGGTCGCGAGCTCGCGCTCCCAGTCGATCGCGAAACCGAGCGAGACCAACTGCTTTTTCATGTACGCGATATTGTCGTACGTCCATTGCGCCGGCGGCACGCGGTTGGCCATCGCCGCGTTCTCGGCGGGCAGTCCGAACGCGTCCCATCCCATCGGTTGCAACACGTTGAAGCCGCGCATGCGGTGGTAGCGGGACAGCGCATCGCCTATGGTATAGTTTCGCACGTGCCCCATATGCAGCTTGCCGGACGGATAAGGGAACATCGACAGGCAGTAGTACTTGGGTTTGCCGGGCGTCTCGACAGCGCGGAACGAGCGTTGCTCAATCCAGTACTGCTGGCTTTCGCGCTCGATGGCGTGCGGGTTGTATTTGTTCTGCATACCGGCCTGAAGTTGTTACGGCAAAGACGCGAATTATACCCGCACCGCACCCGAATTCCCGCGGTGGCCATATAGGCATCGGCAACCGGAAAGCAAGGAGCCCGCAATGAAGATCAAAGCATTTTTGACGGCGTTACTGATACTGGCGGCGAGCAGCGCGTGGCCGGCGGCGAAGCCTAACATCGTCGTCGAAGGCGTACAGACGCCGGCATGGGTCGAGCATGCGAGCGGCGCGCGCGATGCGCTGGCGATCGGCATGGCGCTCACCAACAAGGATCGCGTTCTGACCGGGCCCGGCGCGCGCGCGCTGTTGCGACTCGCCGACGGCAGCCTGATCAAGCTTGGCGAAAACGGCATTCTCGCGCTCGACGATCTGGGCCAGATGAAAATCAAGCTGAAGGACGTCGTCACCGCGTCGCTCGACGTGGTAAGCGGCGCGTTCCGCTTTACCACCCAGGCACTGTCCAAGTTCAAGTTCCGCGGCGAGCGCGACGTCAAGGTCAGGATCGTGACCATCACGGTCGGCATACGCGGCACCGACTTGTGGGGCAAAGCCGACAAGACGCGCGACATCGCGTGCCTGATCGAGGGCAAGGTCGACGTCACGCGCGGGGAGCAGGCGTTCACCATGGATCAGCCGATGTCGTTCTACGTCGCGCCGAAAGACAAGCCGGCTGAACCGGTCGCGCCGGTGTCGAAGGAGCAGCTCGCCAAATGGGCGCAGGAAACGGAGATCATGGATGGCGCCGGCGCATTGCGCAAAGGCGGCAAGTGGCGCGTGTATCTTGCCGAGGCGAACAATCAGGACGCTGCGTTGAAGTCGTACGACCAGTTACGCAGCGCCGGTTACGCCGCGGAAATCAGGCCGGTGAAAAGCGAGGCCGGCATCACGTATCGCGTGCGCATTTCGCATCTTCTAAGCAAGCGGGAAGCGCAAGTGCTCGGCGCCAGGTTGAAGGGCCAGATGGGCATTACCGAGCCGAAAGTTTCGCGCTGACCGTTTCTTTCCCGGCGGCAACGCATCGCGTGGAGATTCATGCGCCAGGCTCTATAATCACGCGGTCGCATCAATCTCTGCTCAATGTCGTCGCCTTCCTTTCTATCCGGTCTTAACGAGCCGCAACTCGAAGCCGTTACACTCCCGCACCAGTCGGCGCTGATACTCGCCGGGGCCGGCAGCGGAAAAACGCGCGTGCTGACGACGCGCGTGGCCTGGCTGATCCAGAGCGGGCAGGCGAGCCCCGCCGGGTTGCTCGCGGTCACGTTCACCAACAAGGCGGCGAAGGAAATGCTCGCGCGCATCGGCGCCATGCTGCCGATCAATACGCGCGGCATGTGGGTCGGCACCTTTCACGGCCTGTGCAACCGTATGCTGCGCGCGCACTTCCGGGAAGCGGGGCTGCCGCAGCTTTTTCAGATTCTCGACAGCCAGGATCAGTTGGCGCTCGTCAAGCGGATGATGAAGGCCGCCAACGTCGACGAGGAGAAATTTCCGGCGCGTAGAATCGCTTGGTATATCAACAGCCACAAAGACGCCGGCAAGCGCGCGATAGACGCCGACGACTACGACGCCTTCTCGCGCCGCATGCGGGAGCTCTACACGATTTACGATGAGCAATGCCAGCGCGAAGGCGTGGTCGATTTCGCGGAACTTCTCCTGCGCTGCCATGAATTGCTGTCGAAGAACGAAATTCTGCGCGACCATTACCGCGGCCGCTTCCGCAATATTCTGGTCGATGAATTCCAGGACACCAACCGCCTGCAGTACCAGTGGCTGCGGCTCCTGGCCGGCAGGGACAACGCGATATTCGCGGTCGGCGACGACGATCAGTCGATCTACGCGTTCAGGGGCGCCTCGGCGGCGAACATGCAGGATCTGCAGAAGGACTTCGCGGTCGAAAAGGTGATCAAGCTCGAGCAGAACTACCGCTCGCACGGCCACATACTGGACGCCGCCAACGCGCTCATTGACCATAACAAGAAGCGCCTCGGCAAGAATCTGTGGACTGCCGAAAACAAGGGCGAGCCGCTGCGCGTCTTTGAAGCGGGCACCGACATCGATGAGGCCGGCTTTATCGTCAACGAAGTAAAATCGCTGCACAACGAAGGCCTGCGGCTGTCGGATATCGCGCTGCTCTACCGTTCGAACGCGCAGTCACGCGTGCTCGAGCACGGTCTCTTCAACGCGGGCATCGCGTACCGCGTCTACGGCGGATTGCGGTTTTTCGAGCGCCAGGAGGTGAAGCACGCGCTCGCCTACCTGCGCGTGCTGGCGAGCGACGAAGACGACGGCGCGTTCCTGCGCATCGTCAACTTTCCGGCGCGCGGCATCGGCAATCGCACCCTTGAGCAGCTGCAGGATGCTGCCAAGGGAAAGGGTATGAGCCTGTGGCGGGCGGCGGAAGAAAGAGCGAGAGGAGAGGGGGGAGAGGAGGGAGGTGGAAAACCGAAGGATGAAGGAAACGCCGGCGCAGCCGGCCACGCCTCACCCCTCACACCGCACGCCGCACGAGCCAAAGGCATTTCGGCGTTCGTGGCGCTGATCGCGGGCATGCGCGCGGCGTGTGACGGCCTGCCGTTGCCCGAAATCATCGAACACGTGATCGCACATAGCGGACTCAAACAGCATTACGAGAAAGAGCGCGAGGGCGCCGACCGGCTCGAAAACCTCGGCGAATTGATCAACGCGGCGGCGGGTTTCATCGCGGACGAAGCCCAGGACGATACCAGCCTCACGGGTTTTCTGGCGCATGCGGCGCTCGAAGCCGGCGATAATCAGGCTGAGGCGGGCGCCGACGCCCTGCAGTTAATGACCGTGCATTCGGCCAAAGGCCTCGAATTCCACAGCGTATTCATCAGCGGACTCGAAGAAGGCCTGTTCCCGCACGAGAACAGCCTCTCGGAGGCCGACGGCAAGGAGGAGGAGCGGCGGCTGATGTACGTGGCGCTGACGCGCGCGCGGCGGCGCCTGTATCTCTCATTCGCGCAAAGCCGCATGCTGCACGGACAGACGCGCTACAACATCGCGTCGAGTTTTTTCCGCGAGATTCCGGAAGTGCTGCTCAAGCGCGTCAACCGCGCCGGCACTTACGCTACGCACGCGCCGGCGGCGCACGAAAATCGCGGCGTTTATGCGGCGGCTGTGCGTTATGCCAAGGCGGCGGTGGTGCGCGTGGCGGGCACGCCGGACCCGGCGTCGCCGTGGCACGTCGGACAGAACGTGACGCATCCCAAATTCGGGGCGGGCATTATCGTCAATGCCGAAGGCCGTGGAAGTGACGCACGCGTGCAGGTCAATTTCGACCGCAATGGCACGAAGTGGCTGGCGCTCGAGTACGCGAAATTAAGCGCGGCCTGACATTAAGCCACGGCCGGCTCGTGAATAAACAAGTCCCGGTAGCCCGCGTATAGCGACGGCACGAGTATCGGCGCCAGCAGCCAGATGCCGAGATCGGGCTGGCGCGTAAGCGCCATGGCGATCTGCATCATGACGAGCAGCGGCCCCAGCACCGCAATGCCGTAGACCAGCAGGGGCAGAATATTTTTGACGCAGGCCCACAGGCTTAACAGCATGGCCGGCACGGGTTTCAGGTCGTCGAAGAATACAAGCAGCGGCGAGAACCACACCGCGAGCATCACGGGCAGCGAAATACCCAGGCCGACAACTATGCTTAACAGCAGTTGGGGTGCGGCCGCGCGCACCGCGTTTACGGTATCCGGGGTGATCGCGCCGGCGGCCATGGTCTGCGCGATGCCAGACAGCGCGTCGCCGGCGACCGCCGCCATCGCCATCAGCATCAGGAAGTGGCTGACCAGCGACACCCCGCCGATGGTAACGAGTTGCGCGCCGTTTTTGAGAAATCCGCTCGCGAGATAACCGAACCGCAGCGCTTTGCCCTGCTCCAGCGCCTGCGCGCCGTGCGCCAGGCCGGCGAGAAAATTGGGCGTGACCAGTACCGCCGCCAGTCCCAAAAAAGGCACCAGCAGCAGGATACGGCTGCCGAGGTAAAGCGTGGCGATGAGCAGCAGCCACTGCGCCGGGTTTTTGCGAAAAATCACGATACCCTGCACCAGCCAGCGCCACCCGTGAACCGCGTCGACGGTGCGGATTTTCATGCGGGGGCGAACATCTGCTTGAGCTCGGCTTCACGCGCGATATGCTGCTCGAGCAGGTGCTGAAGGTTGGCCGGGTCTTTGGCGTGCACGAGCGTGCCCGGCCGCGGCAGATACTTGTCATACAGCCGCGATACCCAGAAGCGCAACGCGCCGGCGCGCAGCATGCGGGGCCACGCGTCGCGCTCGCCGGCCGTGAACGGCCGCACGCTGCGGTAGGCGCCGATCAGCGCCTGCGCGCGCTGCTCGTCGAGCGTGAAGCCGGACGTGCGGCACCAGTCGTTGACCGTGATCGCAACGTCGTAAAGCAGTGCGTCCGTGCAGGCGAAATAAAAATCGATGATGCCGCCGACCTGCGCGGCGTTCCACAGCACGTTGTCGCGAAAGAGATCCGCGTGAATCGCACCGCGCGGCAGGTTGCCGGGTTGCTGTTGTGCCTGAAAGCGCACTTCGCTGCTCAGCATGGACGCGGCGCGCGCATCGAGAAACGGCGTCACTTGCGGCATTGCCGCGGCCCACCATTGCGCGCCGCGCGGGTTCGGCATGGTCGCGGCATAGCTTTGTCCGGCGAGATGCAATTCGGCGAGCAATCCGCCGATGGTTGCGCACTGGCGGGCGTCGACTTTTTTGAGGTCAGCGCCGGGCACGCAGGTGACGATGCTCGCCGGTTTGCCATTCAACTCGCCCACGAACTCGTTGCCGAGATTGGCGATCGGCTGCGGACACGGGATGCCGTGACGCGCAAGATGCGACATCAGGTTCATGTAAAACGGCAGTTCGCTTGCTGTGAGCTTCTCGAACAAAGTGAGCACGTAACGGCCGTGCGTCGTGGTGACGAAATAATTGGTGTTCTCGATGCCGGCCGCGATGCCCTCGAGTTCAACGAAGCTGCCGATCGAATAGTTCTTGAGCCACGCCGCCAGCTGCTCGGGCGTGACGACGGTGAATACGGACATTTTTAGCGATCAGTTCTCAGCCATAAGCTATGTTGCGCGCAGCTCGCGCCGCCGATCCGTCGGGCTCAAAAGCCCACCGCTGATTGCTAAGTTACGGGGATTACCAGGAATGTATGACCCACATTGGCGGACGCACGCCGAAATCGAAGCTTTCCTGCCGCGACATCTTGCCGTCGCCTTTTTCGTCGATCAGGTAATACGGCGCGCCGCGGGCGGGGGTCACCTTGAGCATGTAAAGCTTGCCGCCGACGCGGTACTCTTCGACCGTGTCGGTGCCGCGTTTCAGAATGGTGACCTGCGGTTCGAGCGCCGGGTCAAGTTCAAGGCCGGGCGGTGGTGGCGGCGGATCGGGAATCGGCTGCAGATTTCCCGGCCGGTCCGCGCCCAACGCGGGCAGCGCAGCGCAGAGGAGTAATGTGGCAAGCAGGTTACGCATGATCATTCCTTGTGGCCAATGCCGCATATTATCGGCTTTTCGGCCAAAAATATAAAGGTGGAAAGCAGGATTGAGGATTCGGGACTCGGGATTCGGCTAAACCCCCTTGTGGCACCTGCCTTTCCCGAATCCTGGCTCCTGAATTTAAAGCGTCAGCAATGATTCGCGGTCGGCGTCGGTCGGCGCAAAGCCGCGTTTTTCGTAGTATTCGAATATCGCGTCCACCACCTGCTGGGGTTCGTCGATCACCTGCAAGAGGTCCATGTCGCCGGCGGCGATCATATTCTCCGCGACGAGCCGGTCACGCAGCCAGTCGACGAGCCCGCGCCAGAACGGCGTATGCACCAGGATGATCGGCATGTGGCGGACCTTGCCGGTTTGCACCAGCGTCAGCGCTTCTAAGAGTTCGTCGAGCGTGCCGAAGCCGCCGGGCAGCACGACGTAGGCCGTAGCAAAGCGCACGAAGGTGACCTTGCGCGCGAAGAAGTGCCGAAACGAGAGGCTGATGTCCTGATACGTGTTCGGAAACTGTTCGCGCGGCAATTCGATATTGAGCCCGATCGCCGGCGACTTGCCGAAGTACGCGCCCTTGTTGAAGGCTTCCATCATGCCGGGCCCGCCGCCCGAAATCACGCTGAAGCCGGCGTCGGACAGGCGGCGCGCGATCTGTTCGCCGAGCAGGAAGTACGGGTGACCGACCGGCACGCGCGCGCTGCAGAACATGCTCACCGCGGGTTGTATGTTGCCGAGGCGTTCCGCCGCCTCGACGAATTCTGACATAATGCCGAACATGCGCCATGATTCGCGCGCCGACCATCCGGGCTCGGATGTCACGCGTGGGGGAACTTTGTTGGGATGGCTCATGCTCGACTCCTCTTTTGCCGTGACAACCGGCCGCTGACGCACGATGATAAAAACACTGCTGCTGGTCGACGGTTCGTCGTACTTGTATCGCGCGTTTCACGCGATGTCGAAATCCAATCTGCAAAACAGCCACGGCGAACCGACCGGTGCGATCTACGGCGTGCTCAACATGTTGCGGCGGCTGCACAAGGACATTCCGTCCGATTATAGCGCGTGCATTTTCGACGCTAAAGGCAAAACGTTTCGCGAGGAAGCCTACCCCGCATACAAGGCCAACCGGCCGTCCATGCCTGACGACCTGGTGCGCCAGATAGAGCCGCTGCACGCGGCGATCCGCGCCATGGGCTGGCCATTATTGATGGTGGAAGGCGTTGAAGCGGACGACGTGATCGGCACGCTCGCGCGGGAGGCGCAGCAGCGCGGCATGCGCACCGTGATTTCAACCGGCGACAAGGACATCACGCAGCTCGTCAATCCGCTGGTGACGCTGGTCAACACGATGTCGAACGAAACGCTTGACGAGGCCGGCGTCGAAAAGAAATTCGGTGTCAGGCCGGAGCGCATCACCGATTACCTCGCGCTTACCGGCGACGCGGTCGATAACGTGCCGGGCGTGGAAAAGGTCGGCCCCAAAACCGCGGTCAAGTGGCTCATGCAATACCATACCCTCGATAACCTCATCGCGCATGCTGACGAGATCGGCGGTGCTGTCGGCGAAAACCTGCGCAAGGCGCTCGCGTGGCTGCCGCAAGCGCGCGAACTGCTGACGATCAAGTGCGACGTCGCGCTCCCGGTCAAACCGGAAGACCTCACGCACGACAGGCACGATGAGGCCAGGCTCGCGGAACTCTATGATCGCTTCGAGTTCAAGACGTGGCGGCGGGAACTTGAGGAGGGGGGCGGCGACAACAAGGATGAAGGCGGAAGGATTAAGGATGAAGGCAACGCCGCCGCTTCACCCCTCACGCCGCACACCTCACGTGAATACGAGATCATACTCACCGAGGGCCAACTCGACGACTGGCTCGCGCAAATCTCCGGCGCAGCGCTTGTCTCGCTGGATACCGAGACAACCAGCCTCGACCCGCTGACGGCGCGCCTGGTGGGAATTTCGCTGGCGGTGGAGCCCGGCCGCGCCGCCTATGTGCCGCTCGCGCACAACTATGCGGGCGCGCCAAACCAGCTTCCACTCGACGCGGTGCTCGAAAAATTGAAGCCGTGGCTGGAGGACGCGCGCAAACACAAGCTCGGCCAGAATCTCAAATACGACACGCACGTGTTCGCCAATCACGGCATTCATCTGGCGGGCGTGCTGCACGACACCCTGCTGCAGTCGTACGTGCTCGAAAGCCACAAAACGCACAATATGGACGACCTCGCTTCGCGCCACCTCGGCGTGAAGACCATCACCTACGAAGAAGTCGCGGGCAAGGGTGCAAGCGGGATCGGCTTCGATCAGGTGTCGGTCGAAAGCGCGGCGCAATACGCGGCGGAAGACGCCGACATCACGCTGCAATTGCACAATGTCTTGTTCCCGCAGATTGAAAGCGATGCGAAGCTCGCGCGGATTTACCGCGAAATCGAGATGCCGGTGATGACAGTGCTGCAGACCATAGAACGGCATGGCGTTTTGCTCGACACCCGGCTCCTCGACGCGCAGAGCAGCGAGCTCGGCGCCAGGATGATGGAACTCGAGGCGGCCGCGCACAAACAGGCGGAGCAGCCGTTCAATCTGAATTCGCCCAAGCAGATCCAGGAAATATTGTTCGTTAAGCAGGGCATCAAGCCGGTGAAAAAAACGCCCTCCGGCGCGCCGTCGACGGACGAGGACGCGCTCGAACAACTGGCGCTCGACCACCCGCTGCCCAAGCTCTTGCTCGAATACCGGGGCATCGCCAAACTCAAATCGACCTATACGGACAAGCTGCCGCGCATGGTCAACCCGCGCACCGGCCGCGTGCATACCAATTACGCGCAGGCGGTCGCCATCACGGGGCGGCTCGCGAGTAACGATCCCAACCTGCAGAATATCCCGGTGCGCACGGCCGAAGGCCGGCGTATCCGCGAAGCGTTCATCGCTCCGTCCGGCAGTCAGATCGTGTCCGCCGATTATTCGCAGATCGAACTGCGCATCATGGCGCATATCTCGCAGGACGCGAGCCTGCTCAAAGCGTTCGCCGCGGGCGAGGACATCCATCGCGCGACCGCCGCCGAAATTTTCGGTCTCGACCCGCGCGCGGTCGATGCCGAACAGCGGCGCTACGCCAAGGTCATCAACTTCGGTTTGATTTACGGCATGTCGGTCTACGGGCTTGCCGGCCAGCTCGGCATCGAGCGCGCCGCCGCCCAGCAGTACATGGACCGCTACTTCGCGCGCTATCCGGGCGTCGCTGATTACATGCGGGTGACGCGCGAAAAGGCGCGCGAGCAGGGATATGTCGAAACGGTGTTCGGCCGCCGTTTGTGGCTGGCCGAAATCCGTTCCAGCAATGGCGCGCGCCGGCAGGGCGCAGAACGCGCGGCGATCAACGCGCCGATGCAGGGCACCGCCGCGGACCTGATCAAGCTCGCGATGATTTCAGTGCAACACTGGCTTGAGAGCAACCGGCTTAAATCGATGCTCATCATGCAGGTGCACGACGAACTCGTGCTCGAAGTGCCGGACGCTGAAATCGAAGTCGTCAAAGAGCGTCTGCCGCAACTCATGGGCGGGGTTGCCCAGCTTGCGGTGCCGCTGGTGGTGGATGTCGGTGTAGGGCCGAACTGGGATAAAGCGCACTGAGGGCGGTCAGTCCATCCAGTTTTTCGCGTAAAACTCGCACACCATGCGCTTTTCCGCATCGTAGGCGAGGCCTTCACCCGATTTGAGGTCGGCGGCGGAGTACGAATGATGCTCGACCCCCAGGTGATTGACGAGCGTCTGGAACACGTCGTTCAACGGCGTATCGAGCGTAAACACCCAGCAATATTTGGAGAGCTGCCGCCGCTTGGTTGCCTCCCGATCCAGGGCGAGGAGCGCTGCCTTGTAGCGATCCAGCGGCTTGGCGTCCTGTCCCGCAAACGACAATTCGACGCTGATCAGCATATTGCCTTCCACGGTGACGTTGGACGCCTTCCAGAGTTCCTTATCGTCTTCGGTGAGACCGACGTAGAAGCGTGGCATGGTGACTAGTGTAACGGATTACGCGACACCTGCATCGTGCGCCTGCTGATCCGCATGATAGCTCGAACGCACCATCGGCCCGCACGCGGCATGCGCGAAACCCATGGCGGCGGCCTGGCGCTCGAATTCCCCGAATATCGCAGGTTCAACGTAACGCAACACCGGCAGATGATGCGCGCTGGGCTGCAGGTACTGGCCGAGGGTCAGCATGTTCACGTCATGCGCGCGCAGGTCGCGCATCACCTGCAGAATTTCATCATCCGTTTCGCCGAGCCCCAGCATCAGCCCCGACTTGGTCGGGATCTGCGGCAGGCGCGCCTTGAACTGCTTGAGGAGCTTTAGCGAGTTCGCGTAATCGGCGCCCGGCCGCGCCTGTTTGTAGAGCCGCGGCACCGTTTCGAGGTTGTGGTTCATCACGTCGGGCGGGCTGTCGGCGAGGATGCCGAGCGCAATGTCGAGGCGGCCGCGGAAGTCGGGCACCAGCACTTCAATCCGGGTGGCGGGCGAGCGCTCGCGCACGGCGCGGATGCAGTCGGCGAAATGCGCAGCACCCCCGTCGCGCAGATCGTCGCGGTCCACGCTCGTGATCACGACGTAGCGCAGCTTGAGTGCGGCGATCGTCTGCGCGAGATTCACCGGTTCGCCGGCGTCGGGCGGCTGCGGCCGGCCATGCGCGACATCGCAGAACGGGCAGCGCCGCGTGCACAGGTCGCCGAGTATCATGAATGTCGCGGTGCCGTTGCCGAAGCATTCGCCGATATTGGGACAGGTCGCTTCTTCGCATACCGTGTGCAGCTTGTGGCTGCGCAGGATGTTCTTGATTTCGTGAAAGCGCTGGCTGTTGCCGGCGCGCACGCGTATCCAGTCGGGTTTCTTCAGCCGTTCGACCGGCACGATCTTGATCGCGGATTTGCCAAATGCGCGCGCCGTCTTCGCTGCGCCTTTTTGTTTTTCGGTGACGTTGCTCATAAAATATGGTCAGGCAATCTATAGACGCGCGAGCAGGTGCTGAGCCAGTTTGTCGCCCACGTTTTCCTCTGTGTCAGTGATACCGAGATCGCGCATTTGCGTCACGTCGAGGCCGGGATAGCCGCACGGATCGATGATCCGGAAAGGGCTTAAATCCATGTCGACGTTCAGCGCCACCCCGTGATAGCAGCAACCGTTGCGGATACGCAGGCCGAGCGCCGCGATCTTGGCCTTGCCCACGTAAACTCCCGGCGCATCGACGCGGCCATGCGCGGCGACAGCATAATCCTCGAGCAAGTCTATCACGGCGTTTTCCATGAGCCTAACCAGCGGCCGCACCGTGAGTCCACGCCGTTTCATGTCGAGCAACAGGTAAATCACCGGTTGGCCGGGACCGTGATATGTGATTTGCCCGCCGCGGTCTGTTTTCACGAGCGGAATGCCGTGGTCGAGACGCGGCAGGTGTTGCGGGCGCGCGGCGATGCCCAGCGTGTAGACGGGCGGATGCTGCAATAACCACAGTTCGTCCGGCGTGTGAGCGCCGCGCCGCGCCGTGAACTCGCGCATGGCATGCCAGGTCGGCTCGTAGGCTACGCGCCCGAGGCGCTTGACTACCGGTGAGGCGTGAGGCGTGAGGGGTGAGGCGTAGCGCTGCGCGCGGCCACTTTGCAGCGCATCTTTGCTTTTACTGTTTTGCGCCGCACGCCTCACGCCTCACGCCTCCCGGTTTTTACAGCACCATAACCACCATCGGGTGGTCGCAGAGTTCCTGATACAGCGCGTCAAGCTGCTCGCGCGACGTCGCGTTGATCGTGCACGTAACGCTTAAGTACTTGCCATGCTTGCTGGATTTCATTTCGAGCGTTGCGCCGTCGAAGTCGGGCGCATGGCGCTGCACGACTGCGAGCACGGCCTGCGCGAATCCCGCGCGGGCATGCCCCATGATCTTGAGCGGGAACTCGCACGGGTATTCGATCAGCGACGGGTCTTGCCTGTCGGGCATGGTGATTATGCGGCGTGGCGCATCACCGTTTGCTTGTAGTCCTGATACAGCGCGTGCATGCGGCGGAACAGCGCGCCGGGCTTGCCTTCGCCGACCGGTTCGTCGTCGAGGGTGGTGACCGCCAGCACCTCCTTGGTCGATGAGGTGACCCAGATTTCTTCCGCGGTTCGCACCTCGTGTTCGGATACTTCTCGTAATTCGAGCGGGATCTTGTTGGCGCTGGCGATTTCGATTACGACGTCATAGGTGATGCCGGGCAGTATCAGGTGGTTCTTCGGCGGCGCCAGCAGCACGCCGTTGCGCACGATGAACACGTTGCTCGCCGACGCTTCGGTCAGGAAGCCGTCGCGGAACATCACCACTTCCGCCGCCCCGGCATCGACCGCCATTTGCTTCAACAGGCAGTTGCCGAGCAATGACACGGACTTCAGATCGCACTTCAACCAGCGGAAATCCGTCGCCGTAATGCAGGCGACGCCTTTTTCGATCTGGTCGCGCGGCGGCGTCACCAGCGGGTTGCTCATCATGAATACGGTTTGTTTCACGTTTTGCGGAAACTCGTGCGCGCGTTTTGCGGCGCCGCGCGTAACCTGGTAATAGATCGACTGATCGTCGCCCGCGTTGCGCGCAATGACCTCGTGGGTGAGTTTGGTCCACTCCGCGTCCGACAAGGGATTGGCAAGCCGGATGCCGTCGAGGCTCGTTTGCAGCCGTTTGAGGTGTTCGGCGAGCCGGAATGGATGGCGCGAATAAACCGGCACCACTTCATACACACCGTCGCCGAAAATGAAACCGCGGTCGAGCACCGGCACGCGCGCTTCTTCAAGCGGCATGAACTCGCCGTTCAGATATACGATGTCGCCCGCCATGTTCGCCCTCACCTGGAGCCCCTAACATAATGAAATGCGCGCACGTATTTCATCATGTTAGGGACTCTTAAACAAAAGTCTGATTGAGTCCCAACCGCGCCCGAAGATTCCGGCCAGCGCGACATCCTCCAGCGCCACCACCGACCGCTCGGCGTAGGGTTTGCCATCGAGCGTCAATTTCATGACGCCGACTTTCTGTCCGGCCGCCACCGGTGCCAGGAGCGGCTGCCGGCTTTCGAGACTGGCCTTGACCTTGTCGGCCTGGCCCTTGGGCAGGCTCACGTACAAATCGTCGGTAAACCCGGCTTTGACGCTGTTGCTGCCGCCCTTCCAGATCTGCAGGCTGGCGACCGGCTGGTTCTTCGCGTACAGTTTCACGCTATCATAAAACTGGAAACCGTAGTTGAGCAGCTTCTGGCTTTCCGCCGCGCGCGCCGTCTCGGAAGCGGTGCCGAGCACCACCGAGACCAGCCGGCGTTCGCCGCGCCTGGCCGAGGTTATGAGGCAGTATCCCGCATTTTCCGTGTAGCCGGTTTTCATGCCATCGACGGTCGGGTCCGACCACAGCAGCCGGTTGCGATTGGCCTGCGTGATATTGTTGTATCGGAATTCCTTAGTCGCATACAGCGGATGGTATTCGGGAAAGTCGCGAATTATCGCGATCGCGAGCAGCGCGAGATCCTGCGCCGTGGAGTAGTGTTGCGGATTCGGCAGCCCGGTCGAATTCGTGAAGTGGGTGTTCTTCATTCCGAGCTGTTGCGCCCGGGCGTTCATGGTCTGCGCGAATGCTTCCTCGCTGCCGGCGATCAATTCAGCCAGCGCGATGCACGCATCGTTGCCGGACTGCACGATCATGCCGCGCATCAGTTCATCCACCGTCACCGGTCTCTTCGGTTCGATGAACATGCGCGAACCTTCAGCCTTCCACGCGCGTTCCGACACGGGCACGGATTGCGCCGGCTGTATCTGCTTTTGTTTGAGCGCGGAAAAAGTCAGGTACGCCGTCATCAGCTTGGTGAGCGACGCGGGCTCGATGCGTTCATTCGCGTTGTGGCCCGCGAGCGTCTGCTGACTGTGATAATCGAGCAGCAGATAGGAGCGCGCGGCAATTGCCGGAGCCGGCGGCACGAGCGGGTTGGGCGATTGGGCGAACGACGCGGCACTCAGGCCGAGAGACAACACGAGCAGGAAGTTGCGCATGGATTCCGAAATTGCTGATTATAGAGCCTGTCTCATCAATATCCACGCGAATATTGATGAGACAGGCTCGGGCAAAGCACTGTTGCATAGTCGGCGCCAACTTGAAACAATGAGCGCCCTTGTAGGCAACCGACTTGCGAAGACGACCGGGTATGAACAAATTGCAAAAAGCGGCATCGATGGCGGCGTTCGCAGGGTTCGCGATGTCCGGCGTGTTCGCCGCCGAATCGGTGACGAGCGCCAATGCCTGGGTGCGCGCGACCGTGCCGGGGCAGAGTGTCGCCGGCGCTTACCTTGATGTCACCTCCGCCGCGCCTGCGGCACTGATCGCGGCGGAGAGCCCTGTCGCAGACAAGGCCGAACTACACTCGATGAAGATGGATGGCGGGGTCATGAAAATGCGCGCGGTCGGTAAAATCGAATTGCCGGCGAAGCAGACGGTAAGTTTGAAGCCCGGCGGTTACCACGTCATGCTGATCGGCATCAAGCGCGAGTTGAAGGCGGGCGAACGCGTCGCGTTGAAGTTCGTGGTGCGGGACAAAAAAGGCGTGAAGTCAACGCTCGAGGTTGACGCCGAAGTGCGCGGGATCGCCGGCCCGGCGCAGCATAAGAGTCATTAACACGCGGTAAAAAAGCCAGGGTCAGTGCGCGCCGCCGCCGTCACGGTAGCGACGCACGGCGGCGCGCAGAAAATTGACCTGCGCGCGGAAATTGCTGCAACCCTTGCACAAAAACAAATGCAGCTGAACGCTCCAGCGTTCGGCGCGCCCGAGCGGGCGTTCCTGCGCCTGCGACAATAGCTCGCTGATCTCTTTACATGACCGCATTGAATTCGTCCACCCTGTAGGTCTTCTATTTTCTGGTGCCGCCAAACCATTTGATCTCGAGGCATTCGCGCAGGGAGAGGCGGGCGCGATGCAGTATCACCCACAGGGTGGTCGGCGTAATCGCGAGTTCCTGACAGATTTCCTCGGTGGTGAACTCCATCACCTCGCGCAGCATGAACACGCGGGCAGTGCGTTCCGGCATCAGCCGCGAGCATAATTCGAAGATCTCCCAGAATTTGCGGTTTTCGAGCGCCTGCTCCGGATTGCCCCAGCGCGCAGGCATCTGCTGCCAATGACCGTCGCCTTTGAAGAGCGTATCCACGGTCTCGCTCTCGTCCCCGTCTTCGCCGGCGGCCAGCGGTTGCTCGCGCGACTTGCGGCGAATGACATCGATGATCTTGTGCTTCAGGATGCCGGTGAGCCAGGTTTTAGGCGACGAATTCCCGGAAAAACGGGCGCGGCCCTCGAGCGCGGCGAGGAGCGTTTCCTGCACGACGTCCTCGGCGAGATCCTGATTCCGCAGTTGCAGCAGCGCATAGCGCAGCAGGTACGGGCGGTATTGCAGCAAATCCTGGTCGCCAAGACCGCCTAACATAATGAAACGCACACGTGTTTCATCATGTTAGGCGCTCTAAGGGTATTCACGGGTGGGCTTGAATTTGCGCGGGATGCCGCAATCTACGACTTTTTTTGCCGGTTCACAAGCGGCTTCGCCGCGCCGGCGCCCTCTTGAAATCCGGCGCGCAACACCGATATACGAAGCGTAGGGCGAGAGCCCGAATCAACAGGAGAATTCTTATGGCCAACATTGCACGTTACAACACGCTCGACACCGCGCTGGACGAATTGATGCGCGGATTTTTTGTGCGTCCGATGAACTTTGAAGCGGCGGCCGCCCCGGCGCAATTGCGCGTGGACGTGACCGAGAACGACGGCGGCTACGTGGTGCGCGCCGAAATACCGGGCGTCAACAAGGACGATATCAACGTCGCGATCGACGGCAATCAGGTCGAAATCAGCGCCGAAGTGAAGAACGAAAAAGAAGTCAAAGAAGGCGACAAGGTGCTGCGCTCGGAGCGCTATTACGGCAAGGTCTACCGCGCATTCGCGCTCGGCCACGACATCGACGAGGGCGCGACCCAGGCCCGCTACACCGACGGCATACTCGAACTGAAACTGGCGAAAAAAGCGTCAAACACCGCTAGGCGCATTACCATCCAGTAACCCCGCACCCGGCGGGAATGAGGGTGGCGGGCCGTACGGCCCGCCGCCTTTTTTGTTGCGTGCGGTCGTGTAGAATAGTCAGCGTTTACTCCTGCGCTTACCGACATATGGCTCTGACCGGCACTACCGCTGCACTGAAAGCGAAAATCCTCGCCGAGGCGCTGCCGTACATACGGCGTTTTCACGGTAAAACGATCGTGATCAAGTATGGCGGCAACGCGATGACCGACGAGAAGCTGAAGCACAGCTTCGCGAGCGACGTCGTGTTGCTGAAACTCGTCGGCATCAATCTCGTGATCGTGCACGGCGGCGGCCCGCAGATCGACGACCAGCTCACAAAAATCGGCAAGAAGGGCGAGTTCATCCAGGGCATGCGCGTGACCGACGCCGAGACCATGGACGTGGTCGAGATGGTGCTCGGCGGGCAGGTCAACACCGATATCGTGAATCTCATCAACCAGCACGGCGGCCGCGCCGTCGGGCTTTCCGGCACCGACGGCCCGCTCATCCGCGCGCGCAAGATGATGATGCACGGCAAGGACAACCCCAAGGAGTTGATCGACATCGGCCGCGTCGGCGAGGTGGAGTCCATCGACCCGGAGGTGGTGCAACTTCTGACCGCGCAGAATTTCATACCGGTGATTGCGCCGGTCGGGGTCGGCAAAGACGGCGAATCGTACAACATCAATGCCGATCTGGTGGCGGGCAAGCTCGCGGAGATTCTCAAGGCCGAGAAACTCGTGGTGCTGACGAACACGCCCGGTGTGCTCGACAAGAACGGCAATCTGCTCACGGGCCTCTCCGCCAAGAGAATCGACGAACTCTTTGCCGACGGCACAATCTCGGGCGGCATGCTGCCGAAGATCGGCTCGGCGCTGGAAGCGGTGAAGAACGGCGTCAACTCGTGCCACATCATAGACGGCCGCGTCGAGCACGCGGTGTTGCTGGAGATTCTCACCAGCGAAGGTGTGGGCACCTTGATCAAGCGGCGCTAGCGCGCGCCGACCCGACGCGGCCATGAAATTCAACCGGGTGTGGGTGTTCGATCTGGACAATACGCTGCACAACGCGAGCCCGCATATCTTTCCGCATATCAACCGCGCGATGACGGATTATCTGCAGACCCACCTCGGGCTCGACGCGGCGGGCGCGGGCGAACTGCGGCGCCACTACTGGCAGCGTTACGGCGCGACCCTGATCGGGCTCATGCGCAACCACGCGACCGATCCGCGGCATTTTCTGCGCGCGACACACGATTGTTCGGCGCTGGACAAGATGGTGGTGCGCGAACCCGGATTGCGCGCAACGCTCACGCGTCTGCCCGGGCGCAAACTGGTGTTTTCCAATGCGCCGGTGCATTATGCGCATGCGGTTCTGGACGCGCTGGGCATCGCCGACTTGTTTGACGACGTGTTTTCGATCGAACACACCGGTTACCGGCCGAAGCCCGACAGCTATGGTTTTCTTAAACTCTTTCGCCGCCACCGCGTGCGCGCCGCCGCCTGCATCATGGTCGAAGATACGCTTGAGAATCTGCGCACGGCCAAACGGCTCGGCATGTCGACGATCTGGGTGGCACGGGCGGCGCGGATTCCCGCCTATGTCGACTTCAGCGTCAGGAATCTGCTGCAACTGCCGCGCTTGGCGTGGCAGCTGAACTGAGCAAGGAGGGGCGTCATGGGCAAACGCGGAGACCGCAAGCTGCAAATTCTGCAAACGCTGGCCCAGATGCTGGAAGCGCCGGCGGCGGAAAAAATCACCACCGCCGCGCTCGCCGCCAGGCTCGACGTGTCGGAGGCCGCGCTCTACCGGCATTTCGCGAGCAAGGCTCAGATGTTCGAAGGCTTGATCGAATTTATCGAAGAAACGCTGTTCGGCTTGATCAACAAGATCACCAGCGAGGAAAAAAGCGGTCTGAAGCAACTGGAGTCGGTAACCGTGATGCTGCTGGGTTTCGCGCAGAAGAACCGCGGCATGACGCGCGTGCTGATCGGGGACGCGCTGGTGCATGAAAATGAGCGCCTGCAACAGCGCATCAATCAGCTGCACGACCGCGTCGAGGCGACCTTGAAACAGGCGCTGCGCTTTGCCGCGAGCCAGAACGAACTGCCGGCGGGGCCTGACCCCGCGGTGCGCGCCAATCTCATCATGAGCTTCGTCACCGGCCGCTGGCACCAGTATGCAAAAAGCGGATTCAAGCGCGATCCGATGCAGTACTGGACCGAGCAATGGCGGGCGTTGCTCGTGCCGTAATTAGCACTCATTCCATGGAGGTCCTATGAGTCTCACCACCCAACAGCTCGCCGAGATCCTGATCGGCGTGGCGCGCTCGCAGCAGGCAATCATCGACGCGGTCGAGAGCATGAAAGCCGGTTTCAAGGGCACCCATCTTTCGCCGGCGCTCGACAGCGTGGCCAGGATCCGTTCCACCGGCCGTCCGCTCACGCTGCAGGAATTCCCGGCACGCGTGCTAGTGCAATGCCAGGGCCGCGCGGGCCCCAACCTCGAGCAGGTGGTCAAGGACCTCGAAGACCTCTTGTCGGGAAAGATCACGACGCCTTCGACGGTTGCGCCCGCGACGGCGCGCGCCGCCGCTGCCGTGCCGCAACCCGCTGCGGTTGCGCCGGCCGCCGCCGCAGCACCCGCACCGCCCGCAGCAAAGCCCGCCGCTGCACCAGCCGCCGGCGGCGACAACGATCTGGATATGACCTGAGGGAGACTGAGATCGCGTTTCAAAATGAGAGATACGTCATCTTCATGGCAATGCAATCGTCCCCCAAGGGGACTTCCTGCGGGGCGTAGCGCAGGCGACTCGCCTGCTTCGAGGCCGGTGCAGGCAAGTCGCCTGCGCTACGCTTATTTTGAAATACGCTCTAAGTGTGTTTACGAAGAGCGTTTCCCTTTTCAGAAATTTCCCGGTCGTTCAGCTCTTGCGCAGGAAGAAAACGAGACCCGGCGCGCCGGCGCCGGGCGCGCCGCGTATGGTTTGCTCGAACGACACGATTTCCGACAGTCTGCTGCCCGCCGCAATGCGCCAGATGTAGCCCGCTGACTGCGCATATCGACCGTTCGGCTGCAGCACGAATTCCCGCCCGTCGGCCGCGCGTTCGATCGAAAAAGCAAACACGCCGCCCGCCGCAAGTACGCGCGACACCTGCGCGAACACTTCGGCCAGATCCCCGATATACACGAAGACGTCGGCTGCCAATACAACGTCGAACGCGGCTACGGGGGCGCCCAGCAGGTACTCGGCGATATCCATTTCGATCAACGAATCGTACAGATTGTGCGTGGCGGCTTTGGCGAGCATGGCGGGCGATACATCGACGCCTGCGAGCAGCGCGCAGGCATCCTTGATTTGCGTGCCGCACAAGCCGGTACCGCAGCCCAGGTCGAGCACGCGCAGCTTGCGCGGCCCGCACAGCTCTTTCACGCGTTCGCACAGAATCCGCGGAATCCGGTAGCCGAGATCATCGACCAGCCGCTGGTCAAAATGCGCGGCAAAGTTGTCAAACACGGTGCGCGCGTAGGCCGCCGGCGCGCGGCCGGTGGTAACGCCCTCCGCGGCGTTGAGGAAATGGCGAAAGGTCTCCGCTTCGACGCCCGCATCGATGGCGCTGCGATAACAGCGTGCCGCCTCGTCGCGGTCGCCGAGGATTTCGCACAGCCGGCCGAGATTGATGTAAGGCTGGCTGAAATCCGGCTTTAACTCGACGGCGCGGCGGTAGCACGCGCGCGCGTCTTCCAGCTTGTTCTCAAGCTGCAGCACGACGCCGAGATTGTTATACGCTTCGATGTAGTCCGGCTTGAGTGCGAGCGCGCGCCGATAGTTTGCGATGGCGGCGCTGAACTGCTCCTGATCGCGGCGGGTGAGGCCGAGCCGGTAGTGCGCTTCGGCGCGTTGCGGATCGAGCGCGATCGCCTGCTCATACGCGGCGGCGGCGGCGGCGGCATGCTGGCCGGCCGCGCTCAATGCCTTGCCGCGTTCGAGGTGGGATTGCGCGGCCGCCGGCGGTCCGCCGTAGCCTAACAGCCGGCGGAGCATGTTGCGGATCGGTGTCGAATGCACGGCTCAGGTTTTGCCGCACACGGCGCAGGCCGCGTCGCGCTTGAGGCGCACGGTGCGCCATTCCATCGCCAGCGCGTCGAGCAGCATGAGGCGCCCGCTTAGCGAGGCGCCGATGCCCGCGATCAGTTTCAGCGCCTCGGCCGCCTGCATCGATCCGATGATGCCCACGAGTGGCGCGAACACGCCCATCACCGCGCAGCGCGTGTCTTCATTGTCGCCGTGTTCGGGAAAGAGGCACTGATAACACGGCGCCTCCCCGTCGCGCAAATCGAATACGGCGATCTGGCCGTCAAAGCGCACGGCCGCGCCCGACACCAGTGGTTTGCGGTGGGCGACGCAGGCGCGGTTGATCGCGTGGCGCGTCGCGAAATTGTCGCTGCAGTCGAGCACCACGTCGGCAGTGCGCACAAGTTCATCGAGGCGCGCGCCGCTGACGCGTTCACTGACCGCGCGCACCTGAATTTCGGGGTTGATGCCGGCCAGCGTGCGTTGCGCGGACGCCGCCTTGGGCATGCCCACCGAGTCCCCCCGGTGCACGATCTGGCGTTGCAGATTGGTGAGATCCACGGCGTCGCCGTCGCAGAGGGTCAGCGTGCCTACGCCGGCCGACGCAAGGTAGAGCGCGACCGGCGAGCCCAGCCCCCCCGCGCCGATGACCAGCGCGTGCGCGTGCCGGAATTTTTCCTGGCCGTCGACGCCCAGCTCCGGCAACAGAATGTGCCGGCTGTAACGCAGGAGTTGATCGTCATTCATATGCGAGTGAGGAGAAAGGGGTAAGGAGTGAGGCGGAAAAGCGACCCGCTTGGCGGCGCTTCGATTCCCACACCCGGCCAGCCGCAAGCTTAATCTCTGGCCGGCTGGAAAACAAACGCCCGGCCGAAGCCGGGCGCTTTTAGGGGGTTGCCGCTGTGTTAGTTGGCGCTGGCACGCGTGGTCGCGTCGCGGCTCTTGAGGAAAGCAATCGCCTGCGACAGTTCGTAGTCGCTCTTCGCAACGACTTCGCCGGGTTCGGGCTTGGTGTCTTTTTCGTCGACGTCCTTGGGGCGCGGCGTCGGCGTGAAATTGTACACGTTGACAGTCGGCACAGGCGGCGTTGCCGCGGTCTTGTCGTCTTTGCTGCGGTCGTCGTTCAAGTGCTTGTTGAGGTCTGCCTCGCGCAGCTTGAATGCCGGATCGCGGCCCGCCGTGCCGTCGTCGAGCAGGATGTCGGGCACGATGCCCTTGGCCTGGATCGAGCGGCCGTTCGGCGTGTAATAGCGCGCCGTGGTGAGTTTGATCGCCGTGCTGTTGCCCAGCGGCAGGATGGTCTGCACCGAGCCTTTGCCGAACGTCTGCGTGCCCATGATGACCGCGCGCTTGTGATCCTGCAGCGCGCCGGCGACGATTTCGGACGCTGACGCCGAGCCGCCGTTGACGAGCACGACCATCGGCACGTTCTTGACCTCCGGCGGCAGCTTGGAGAGGTAATCGTCTTTCACACGGCCGCGCAGGTAGTTCTCGGGACTCGCGGTCAGGCGCATTTTCGCGTCCTCCGTGCGCCCGTCGGTGTAAACCACCAGCGCGTTTTTAGGCAGAAACGCGGCAGACACCGCGACCGCGCCGTTGAGCAGACCACCCGGATCGTTGCGCAAATCGAGCACGATGCCTTTCATCGCGCCCTGATTCTGTTTGTACAGATTCTGGATCGCGGTGGCGAGGGTTTCGCCCGTGTGCTCCTGGAACTGGCTGACGCGGAAATAGGCATAGCCGGGTTCGAGCAGCTTGGATTTTACGCTCTGGATCTTGATGATCGCGCGCGTCAGCGTGACGACGATGGGCTTGGGATCGCCCTTGCGCACGATGGTGAGCGTGATTTGCGTATTGGGCTTGCCGCGCATGCGCTTGACCGCATCGTTCAGCGTCATGCCCTTGACGGATGTCTCGTCGAGTTTGACGATCAGGTCGCCGGGTTTGACGCCGGCGCGCGCCGCCGGCGAATCGTCGATCGGTGAGACGACCTTGACGAAACCGTCTTCCATGCCGACTTCGATGCCGAGCCCGCCGAATTCGCCCTGCGTGCCGACCTGCATCTCGCGAAACGCATCCTGGTCGAGATAGGCCGAATGCGGATCGAGCCCGGCCAGCATGCCGGTGATCGCTTCGGTGATGAGTTTTTTGTCTTCGACCGGCTCGACATAGTCGCTCTTGATGCGCCCGAAAACCTCGGTGAAGGCGCGCAGTTCTTCGACCGGCAGCGGTCCCAACACGTCGCGCTGTGCCACCGCCGAGAAGTTGAGCGAGATCATGACGCCCAGGGACATGCCGAGTGCGATTAAACCGAACTGTTGCAGTTTGTTGCGCATTTCAAACTCCGTTAAAGGAAGTCGGGAGTGTCGGGCAATGAGCGCAGGGTATAAGACACGAACCCCTGCACGCCGCATTCATCGCCCGGCAAACCTTACTTCAAGCTGACCCAACCCAGCGGGTCGAACGCCTTGCCCTGATGCCGAATCTCGAAGTATAAACCTGAATCCATGTTCCCGCCGCTATTGCCCACCGCGGCCACGGTCTCGCCGCTGCGCGCGGCGTCCCCAACCTGCTTGTAGAGCGACTCGTTGTTGCCGTAGAGGCTCATATAGCCGTCGCCGTGGTCGATGATCAGGAGGTTGCCGAACCCGCGCAGCCAGTCCGCGAACACCACCCGCCCGCCGGCGATGGCTTTGACGTCCTGGCCGGCGGGCGCAGCGATAAACAGCCCCTTCCACAATACGCCGCTGCCTTCCCTTGGGCCGCCGAAACGGTTCCTGAGTTCCCCCCGCACCGGAAGATAGAGCCGGCCTTTGAGGTGGCCGAACGCACCCGCGTCGCCCGCCGCTTCGGGCACCCGTTCGTTGCGCAGCGGCCCCGGCTTTACGCGCGCCAGCATCCGGCTCAACTGGTCGACCAGGCGGGCGAGGCGGTTTTCGTCGCGCTTCAACGTCGAGATTTCGCGCCGCTGTTTGTCGATCTGGCGCGATACCTTGACGAGCACCGCCTTGCGCGCACTTTTCTCGGTTTCCAGGCGTTTGCGTTGCGCCCGCTGGGAGTCATTGATCGCCACCAGTTCCGCGCTCTTGTGCTGCGTTTCCTGTGTGACATCGGCGACGCGGTTGAGATTGGAGCGCAAATTGCCGATCAGTTCCGCGCGCGCGCGCGCAAGGTAGGTCAGGTAGTGGAGATCGCGCGCAATGCGGTTCGGGTCCTCGCGATTGAGCAGCAGCTTCAGCGCGTCAGGCTGGGCGCCGACGTATTGCTGGTAAAGGAGGCGCGCGAGCCGCGTACGCTGTGCTTCGATGTCACCGTTCATGCGGCGGCTTTGCTCGCGCAGGTTGGCAAGCTGCGCATTGACCGCGCGCTGGTCTTGCGCGAGTCCGCGCAGCATGCGATTGGTGTCTGAGATCGCGCGCTCGGACTCACGCAATGCGTCGGCGGTTTCGCTTTTGGTTTCTTCGGACGCCGCGAGCGTTTTCTGCAACGCGTCGATGCGGTTGCGCAGTTGCCGGAGTTCTTCTTTCTGCGCGTTGCCGGGCGGGGCGGCCGCTCCGGCGCCGGCACACGGCACCGCCAGGATCAGGGCGAGAAGTAGTACGCGGCAGAGAGTGCCTAACATGATAAAACGCGTGATGCGCTGTCACGATTTTGGCTCAGGGCTAGAAGAAAGTCCTGCGGCTTAGTCATTCTAAGCAAGGGGCTTTCGACAACGCCATGGGCCAAAACTCGTGCCAGCCCGAAGGGTTGCAGCCAGAATCGGCGCTGGCCGCGTTGCTCGTCTAGCGAATACATTGAGTATTCGCTTCACCGGGCGCCTTGCCATCACCAATTCTGGCAGCAACACACACGTGTTTCATTGTGTTAG
>JANNPG010000454.1:0-1821 GCA_031399805.1 Betaproteobacteria bacterium
AGGTGCTCTTGAAGCTCAAGCGCGCTGCCGAGCAGTACTTGGGTGAGACGGTTACCGAGGCGGCGCAGGCGTGGCAGCGTTTTGTCGCTGAACTGTGACGAGGGCAAAATACTTGGACCGGAAGCCGAAGTCGGGACAGCAAGCCGGTGCGCGCGGCAAGCTCAGGATTGGAGACGACTGGAACGCGATCACCATCATCGCCTTGTCACAGAGCAATCCGCTTAAGGCGATCGCAGAGCTGGTCGAGAACAGCATCGATGCGAAAGCGCGTACCGTCACCATTACCCGCGGTCGCGAGCACGGCCGCCAATTTCTAGCAATCCGCGACGACGGGGACGGCGTGCCGCGCGGCGACGATGGCCGGCCCGATTTCCGCTATGTCGCGACCCATATCTGCGATTCCATTAAGCGCCGGCTCAAGGCCGAAGGATCAACCGGGCTGCAGGGTGAATTCGGTATCGGATTGCTCAGCTTCTGGACCGTGGGCGACGAGCTTACGATGACCTCGACGGGGGCCGACCAGCGCGCCTACCAGATGGTTATGCGCAAGGGCGATCCGGGCTATGAGATTACAGCGAAGCGCGCGCTCTTCTCCGACCAAGGCACGGAACTGCGGATTGCGCCGCTGCTCGAAGGCATTCGCGGGCTGTCGGGGGAAAAGATCCAGTGGTATCTCGCCGCGGAGCTGCGCGATCGTATCCGGCAATCGGGCATACGTATCAGTGTTGTCGACAAGTTCGCCCGCAAACAGTACGCTGTCGAACCGCGCCAGTACGAAGGCCGGCTGTTGCATCAACTGCCGGTTGTGCGTACCGCGCTCGGCGATTTGTATGCGGAAATCTACCTGAACCAACCGTCCGCTGCAAACCGTGTGGCGTTGTTCAGGCACGGCACGCGCGTGATCGAGGACCTCGCGTTGCTCGACGATTTCGCGCGTCCGCCGTGGGCCACGCGCTATCTGCAGGGCCATATCGACGCGCCGTTCGTCAACCTCACGCCGGGCACGCGCACAGGTCTCGTGCAAGACGCCGCCTATGCGGCGCTGCGCGAAGGATTGCAACCGCTCGAGTACAAGCTGATCGAGATCATCGAAGACCAGCGTCGCGCCGAGGACGAGCGGGCGAGCCGCGATCTGTTGCGTACAATCCAGCGCGCGTTCCGCGAGGCGTTGCTTGCGTTGCCCGCCGAGGAGTACGACTGGTTCGACATTCAGGCACGGGCACTGAGGTCGATGCCGGGTCGCATGGAGGATCAAGGTGCTCTCGCGGCGACGGGCGAGGACGACTTCGCGGGGGCGGCGGAGCCTGCGGTCGGTGTAGAAAAGCAGCGGCAGTTCTTCGAGTTCGCGGGCGCGTTGTTCAGCGTGGCCGTGTCTCCCGCGTCAAGCGTCGTGCGCGTCGGTGACCGCAAGGAGTTACGGGCGCTGCCGCGCGATCGGTCGCGGCGCCGGGTCGAGCAGGACGTCGAATTCCGCTGGCGAATCGCAGAGGGCGCCGGCGCACTGGAAGGGCCGCACAATCTGGCGGTGAGGTTTCTCGCGCCGGACGAGCCGGGACTCACACGGCTCAAGGTGTCCGTCAGTCAGCGCGATGTCGTCTGCGAGGGCGAGGCGTTGATCACGGTGACTCACGAACTGCTCGCGCAGATCGGTGCGACCACGGTCCCGTCGCAGGGCTTGCCGGGGTACACCTTCGAGCGCGCGCCCGGCGCGTCCTGGCGCTCGCGGTTCGATACGGCGCGCAACGTCATCGTGATCAATAACGGGCACCGCGACTTCGTCTATGCCTCGCGCAACAAGTCGCTGAAACTGCGCTACCTGGT
>JANNPG010000086.1:0-5291 GCA_031399805.1 Betaproteobacteria bacterium
CGGCATCGACCGGTTCGGATTTTCATTCACCGGCGGAAAGCTATTACGACCTGGGCAGCCTGCCGCCGCTGCCCGGCGGCTGCGTACCCGTATGGCGCAATTGGGACGCCGCAATGTCCAGTGTCCCGTCTTGAGCAACCCATTCCGCGCGGGCGCTGGATGGTTTCTCGTAACTCGTTCAACACCCGTTGACCATTATTGAATTGCCGTGGCCCAATTTTTTTCCATACATCCCGATAATCCGCAACTGCGGTTGATACGCCAGTCAGTCGACATCATTCGCAATGGTGGCGTGCTCGTTTATCCGACCGATTCCTGCTATGCACTTGGCTGCCATGTCGGCGACAAGGCCGCGATGGAACGCATCCGCGCCATACGCGCGGTCGATGCGCGCCACCATTTCGGGTTGTTGTGCCGCGATTTGGCGGAAGCCGCGACTTACGCGCGTATTAATGACTGGCAGTTTCGGCTGATCAAGGCGGCGACGCCGGGAAGCTACACGTTCATACTGCAAGCCACGCGTGAAGTTCCGCGCCGCCTGTTGCATCCGCGGCGCAAAACCATCGGCGTGCGCATTCCGGCCCATCGCGTGGTGCGGGCGCTGCTTGCCGAATTGGGCGAGCCGTTGCTGTCTTCAACCTTGATGCTGCCCGGCGATGCCGAGCCGTTAAGCGATGCGCAGGACATTCGCGATCGCCTTGAACACCGCGTCGATTTGATACTCGACAGCGGATCATGCGGTGTCGTGCCGACCACCGTGGTCGATCTGACAGCCGATGTGCCGGTGATAACGCGCCAGGGCAAGGGTGTCGGCAAACTGCTTGGAGAACTCGTTGGAGCCTAGCGTTATCCAGAAGATCGCGGTATTTGCGCTGCCGGTATTGTTTGCGATCACGTTGCACGAAGCGGCGCACGGCTACGTGGCCAAACATTTTGGCGACATGACGGCTTACGCGGCGGGCAGGGTCAGTCTGAACCCGCTGCGCCACATCGATCTGGTCGGCACTATCATCGTTCCGCTGGTGACCCTGCTCGTCGCGGATATTCTGTTCGGGTGGGCGAAGCCGGTGCCGGTGAATTTCGCCAATCTGCGCCAACCCAAGCGGGACATGTTGTGGGTCGCGGCGGCGGGGCCGTTCAGCAATCTGGTCATGGCGTTGGGCTGGGCGTTCGCGTACAAAGTCGGCATCGGGCTCGCGCCGAGTACTCCCGCATTGGAGTGGCTCGTATTCGTCGGCGCGGGCGGCATATTCGTCAATGTGATCTTCATGGTGCTCAATTTACTGCCGCTGCCGCCGCTCGACGGCGGACGCATTGCGGTGAGTTTGCTGCCGCACCGGCTGGCGTGGAAATTCGCGCAGGTCGAGCGCTATGGTTTCATCATTCTGATCGTGTTGTTGTTTACGGGACTATTGGGCTATATCCTGTGGCCAATGATCACGCTGTCGATCGCCGGCATCGGTGCGCTGTTCGGTATCGCGCCGGCCGATCTTTTCCGCCTGCTCCGGGCCTTGTAATAAACGGGAAATTCACTCATGTTCGCCGATCGCGTTTTATCCGGCATGCGCCCGACCGGCGCGCTGCATCTCGGCCACTACCACGGTGTGCTGAAGAACTGGATCAGGCTGCAGCACGAGTTCGAGTGCCTGTTTTTTGTGGCCGACTGGCATGCGCTTACCACGCATTACGACACGCCCGAGATCATCGCGCAAAACACCTGGGACATGGCGATCGATTGGCTCGCGGCCGGCATTGATCCATCGCAGGCGACTATTTTCATTCAGTCACGGGTGCCACAGCACGCCGAGTTGCATCTGTTGTTGTCGATGATTACGCCGCTGGGCTGGCTCGAGCGCGTGCCCACGTACAAGGATCAGCAGGAAAAACTGACCGAAAAAGATCTCTCTACGTACGGTTTTCTCGGTTATCCGTTGCTGCAAAGTGCCGACATCCTGATTTACCGCGCCAACCGCGTGCCGGTCGGCGAGGACCAGGTGCC
This sequence comes from Betaproteobacteria bacterium, assembly GCA_031399805.1. Lineage (GTDB taxonomy): Bacteria > Pseudomonadota > Gammaproteobacteria > Burkholderiales > SG8-41 > PALSA-1004. The sequence goes on from JANNPG010000086.1 coordinate 2,000, forward strand.
GCACGTCGAGTTCACGCGCGAGATCGCCCGCCGGTTCAACCACGTCTATGGCCGCGAGCCGGGTTTCGAGCAAAAAGCCGAGGCGGCGGTGAAAAAGCTCGGCGCCAAGCGCGCGCGGCTTTATCGTGAACTGCGCACCAAATTTCTCGAGCAGGGCGATGCGCCGGCCCTCGAGGCCGCGCGCGAGTTGCTGGGCAAGGCGCAGAATCTCGCGCTCGGCGACCGCGAGCGACTGTTCGGTTACCTCGAAGGCGGCGGCAAGGTCATCCTGTCCGAACCGCAGGCTTTGCTGACGGAGGCGTCAAAATTGCCCGGACTCGACGGCCAGAAAATGTCGAAATCGTACGACAACACGATCGGCCTGCGCGACGAGCCCGACAGCATCGCGAAAAAAATCCGTACCATGCCGACCGACCCCGCGCGCGTAAAGCGCACGGATCCGGGAAATCCGGACAAATGTCCGGTGTGGCAGCTGCATCTGGTTTATGCGGATGACAAGCGCAAGGCGTGGGTGCAGCAGGGCTGTCGCAGCGCGGGCATCGGCTGCCTGGAATGCAAGCAACCGGTGATTGACGGGGTGCTGGCGGAACTCAAACCCATGCGTGAACGCGCGCAACGCTATCTTGATGATCCGACGCTGGTGAAAAGCATCATCGCAGACGGCTGCGAAAAAGCGCACAAACTGGCGGAAGAGACGATGCGTGACGTGCGCGAGGTGATGGGGCTTAAGTACGGGTGACGGGCCGTGTTGGTTGCGGGGTGCGCGACACCGGTGGGTTGGTGGGAGCAGGTGACCCCGGGGCGCTGGCCTTAGCGCCGGCCAGTTTGCGAAATGACGCCCCGGCCGGTAGGTTTCGCGCGCAATTCGCGTTAAAATAATGCATGCCACGCTTCGACTACGACTACGCAGTCCACGCCAGCTTCAGCCTGCCGATATTCACAGGCCGGAAGTTCGGCCATCTACGTCAAGCTTCGGCATGAGCGAGGCCGCCGAAACCGCGTCCGTATCGCCGGTCGCGACTTACCGCGGCGAGCCGCTGCTCGAGCTGCCGCAGGATCTGTATATCCCGCCGGATGCGCTCGAGATTTTCCTCGACATGTTCGAAGGTCCGCTCGACCTTCTGCTCTACCTGATCCGCAAGCATAACCTCGACGTGCTCGATATTCCGATGGCGCGGCTGACGGCGCAATACCTCGAGTATGTCGAGGTGATGCGGCAAAAAAGCCTGGAGCTCGCGGGCGATTATCTGGTGATGGCTGCGGTGCTGATCGAAATAAAATCGCGCATGCTGCTGCCGCGGCCGGCAACCGGCATCCAGGAAGAATCCGATCCGCGCGCCGAGCTGGTGCGCCGGCTGCTCGCCTACGAGCAGATGAAGCTCGCCGCGCACAAGCTCGATGAATTGCCGCAGGCGGGGCGCGACTTTCTGCTGGTGCAGGTGTGGATAGACAGAGCCACGGAACAGGCGTTACCCGGCGTTAATACCGAGGATTTGCGCCAGGCATGGTTGTGGCTCCTGCAGCGCGCGAGTGTGAACCGTCACCACCGTGTCACGCGTGATCAGTTGTCGGTGCGCGAGCACATGAGCGCGATTCTGCGCCGGCTGCAGGAAATGAAAGTGATCGAATTCACCCAGTTGTTCAGCCCCGGCGAGGGCGTAGCGAAGCTGGTCGTGACTTTTCTGGCGATCCTCGAGCTTGCGCGCGAGGCATTGATCGAAATGATCCAACAAGAACCCTATTCACCGATTTACGTCAAATCCACCCATGGACTCACCGTCGTTTGATTTGCAGGAAGTGAAACGCGTGCTCGAAGCGGCGTTGCTCACGAGTACCGAACCGCTGCAGCTGGCGGACCTCAAGAAGCTGTTCGACGCTGAATTGGGCAACGACGTGTTGCGCAATATACTGACCGAACTCGCGGCGGACTGGGACGGGCGCAGCGTGGAGCTCATCAACGTTGCCAGCGGCTGGCGATTTCGCGCGCGCCCCGAATACACCCGGTTTCTTGACCGCCTCAGTCCGCAGAAGCCGCCGCGTTATTCGCGCGCGGTCATGGAAACGCTGGCGATCATTGCGTACAAGCAACCGGTCACCCGCGGCGATATCGAGGATATCCGCGGCGTGATCGTATCGAGCAACATCATTAAAGCGTTGCAGGCGCGCGGCTGGATCGATGTCGTGGGCCATCGCGAAGTGCCGGGCCGTCCGGAATTGTTTGCGACCACCCGCCAGTTCCTCGATGATCTGGGGTTGCGCTCGCTCACCGAACTGCCGCCGCTTGATGATCTCGGGCAGCTCATCGATACCGCGACGCAGGCGGTGCTTGCCGGCGGCGCGCTGGCGCCTGACGGGGCGGAGGAGTCCGTCGAAGCCGTCCCCGCAGCCGCGGCGGCGGCGGAAGACGGCGCGCGACCGACCCTCAACTAAACTCGTGATCACGCCGGGTGAACCGGGCGCTGCAAAATCGATCGCCGCTGGCGAAAGCGGGTGCCGGGTCAGTGCGATCCCGGCGAAATAATCTGGATATGGTCTTTATTCACACTGACAAACGGCGCGGTGAAAACCTGACGGCCCACCACTTCCCATACCTCCGCGTCCGTTACGGCGATGAACTCCTTGGCTTCGGACATGTAGTCCGTGACCCGGGCGCCGGGTAAAAGGTCGATATTGCCCTTGATGCGGTAATTGCCGGTGAGGATAGTTACCTTGGTTTTGTTGTCGTCGTCAGCCATCACTTATGCTCCTCTGGTCTGTGCTGCCGCACGGTTCGGATCGTGGCGTCCAGCGTCACAGGATTGGAAAAGTTACCGGCTCGCGAAGCGTTATTCTGCACCCGCCGATCTCCATCTTCAAGGTTATATCACGAGCTGCGCAATGCACAAAACCGGCGGCGCGTTCAATTCAGATCGATCGCGAATTTCTTGAGTTCAACGAGTGGCGCATATTCGAGCATGACTTCGTGGGTCGCCGATAGCACGAGCTGTGGTGCATGCCCTGCTTGCAACGCTTCCACCCAGCGCATCGCGCACAGGCACCAGCGGTCGCCGGGTTTAAGGCCCGGGAAGCCGAATTCGGGGTGCGGCGTGGTCAGATCGTTGCCGCGCGCGGCGCTGAATTCGAGAAACTCCCGGGTCACTCTTACGCACACGACGTGCGCGCCGACGCACGATCAGACGCAGGTCGTAGTGTTCGACCCCGTCTTTGCCGGTCCAGGTGTCGTTCTCGACATGGCCCTGGATGACGACGCGGCTGCCCTTCCGGGCGAACGGCTCGATGTACTTCTCGGCCG
>JANNPG010000096.1:0-11068 GCA_031399805.1 Betaproteobacteria bacterium
CGCCCGAAGTCCAGGGCGTACATGTTCAGCTCGGCCGGCGAGCGCTGGGTGGCAAGACGACCTTCATCAAGAGCCTGTTGACCGCCTTTGCGCTTGCGGGAGCGGGGATCGCCGAGCGACGCGTCGCATCTTGAACATGCGCTCCTGTTTTGGAGCGAGGAGGGTGAACGCACTAGGACGTACGATATTCCTGAATCGATTGTTCTGCGCGGTCAAGCGGGCTTTTCACGCCATGCCCGCCCTTGTTCAACACGTGGGTATAGATCATCGTGGTTGACACGTCTTTGTGGCCCAGCAGTTCCTGCACTGTGTGTATGTCGTAGCCGTTCTCCAGCAAGCGGGTCGCAAATGAGTGCCGCAGAGTATGGCAACTCACGTGTTTGGCGATACCCGCGGCGCGCGCGGCTTGTTTCACTTCGCGGATCAAGTAATTTTCGTAGACGTGGTGGCGCCGGATCACGCCCGTCTCCCGGTCAGCCGAGCGCTTGTATGACGGAAACACGAACTTCCACGTCCACTCGTACGGCGCTCGCGGATACTTGCGCGCAAGCGCGTCGGGCATTCGCGCAGCCGCAGGCCCGCCCCGTACAGCAGGCTCGCCATCAACCATTTCGTTCCGCGCAGTTTTGACAGAAGTTCGCGAGCTTCGTCCGCCGTCAGCACCGTCGGCTTCCTCATCGACGGCTTGGCATGCGCGAGTTCGTCCAGCCACGGCAGCGGTGCGCCGGCTGTAGTGCCGGGTTTCGATGGCCGCTTTCAGCGACACGAACAGCCGGGGACGCGGGGTCGCACCATGAGCGGGTTCCTGATTGCCATTGTCATGCATATATCCCCCGTTTCCGGGCGGCAAATGGCACCCGACGTATGGGAGTAGTAACGTAACCGGTGAAATATCGACTACGGCCTACTACTTAAGTAATAGCGGGGACTGAATGAATATGGCTTCTGTTACATTTGGGCAGATAAATTTTAGCAACAAAATTCTGCCTCCTAATTTTTAGCAACGTTAGCGTCTTGAGCACATAAGGCACACGGTGGTAATATCGCGGGTGTGAAGCCCATCCGATGGAACGCGGAGAAAAGCCTTTCGCTTAAAGCGGAACGCGGCGTCTCGTTCGAGGAAGTTCTTTCTGCCATCTCGCAAGGCGGTCTTCTCAGAGTACTGGCGCACCCGAACCGGGCAAAGTATGGGCATCAAAAGATGCTTGTGGTGCGAATACGTGACTATGCTTACCTCGTTCCTTACGTTGAAAGCGAGAACGATATTTTCTTGAAGAGCATCATGCCGAGCCGCAAGGCGACTCGGGATTTCTTATCGGGAGACAAGTGACATGAACGGCGAACGGCTATTGGAACAGGAAATTCTTGCCTCATTCGAGCGCGGCGAATGGAATCCAGTAAGGAACCAGAAAGGTGAGATCGTGCGGCTCAAGGCGACGGCGACGGCTACATTACTCAAGAACAAGCGGGTGAACATCAGAATTTCGTCGCGGGATCTGGAAGGCTTGCAGGCCAAGGCTGCGGAGGAAGGCGTTCCGTACCAGACTCTTATGGCGAGTGTACTGCACAAGTTTGTGTCGGGTCGTCTGGTCGATACACAAAGACGTATAACTACGCGTTCAACGCGGACTCGCGCAAAGGCCGCGCGTGCCGGTTAATTCGACGTTAAATTGCAACCCCTTCATACGCATTTGGAGCTGATAACCCGATGAACACCGAAAAAATAAAAGTTCGCATCACGGAAAACGACCAGACCATGGACGTCGTGGTCTTCAGCAAGCGGCCCGACTGCATTGAAGTCGTGCTCGGCGAAGGGGTACACAACGTGAAGTGCCAGCTGACGCCGACGCGCAACGGGCTCGCCTACGCCGGCAGCGTGATGGGCCGCGAGATCGTCTACGAACGAAGCCGCGCGCAGGTTGCGGCGGATATCGACAGGCTCAATCCGAACCTGCGCGAATTCACGCGCCGGCGATAAATGCGGGGCGGCGGTTGCACGCCCAGTTGATCGAGCGGGCGCCGCCTAAGCCGCGAGGGCGCGCACGATCAGCGAGGCCCCGATCAGCATCAACACAACGCTGATCACGCGCGCCACCTGCTCGCGCGAAATGCGGCCGTGGATGCGGTTGCCGCACCACAATCCGGCGAGCGCAAACGGCAGCAGGATGGCGAACATGGTCAGGTGGTCGGCGAGCATCAGCCCGCCCACCGTAAACACGAGCGCGCGGATGCCGGTCGACAACAGCACCATGTTGGAAAGTGTTGCGCGCAGCGCACCCTTGCCGGCAAGCCGCCGCGAGAGATAGATGGCATAAGGCGGCGCGCCGATGCCGAACAGCGTGCCCATCGCGCCGCCGGCAAAACCGGCGACTGGCGCCCAGCGGCGGCTAATGGGGTTCGCGGTCGCGCCCTGGCGCAGCATGTAGATGCCGTACGCGAGCAGAAAGGCGCCCAGCGAGACGATCGTCGCCTGGCGCGGCAGACTCACCAGCAGCGTCACGCCGAGCACCGCACCGACGAGGCACGCGGGCGCCATCCACAGCAATTCCTGCTTGTCGGATTCGCGCGAGAAGCGGGTGCCGATCGCAATCGAGGCCGCCACGTCGAGCAGCACGCACAGCGGCAGCACGAAATCGAGCGGATACAGGTACGACAGCGCCGGTACCGTGAACAACGCGGCGCCAAACGCCGAAATGCCGAAGATGATATAGGCGACACCGACCACCAGCGCGGTGATGGCGATGGTGTGGAACTCGAATGGAATGTTCATCAATAAAAACGCCGGGGCAAGCCCGGCGTTTTCAATTCGCATGCCGGTTGAACGGCGGGCTCGCCGTCCGTTCGAACCGGCATATGTGATCCGGCAGACCTGCCGGCGTCAAACAATATTGAGGTGCTCGATGCCCGACATCACGTCCTTGTCTTTGGATTCCTGGCCTTCGAGTTTGATCTTCAGCCGCAGTTCGTTCACCGAATCGGCGTTGCGCAGCGCGTCCTCGTAGCTGATCGCGCCCTCTTCGTAGAGATCGAACAGCGCCTGGTCGAAGGTCTGCATGCCCATCTCGCGCGACTTGGCCATCGTGCCCTTGATCTCGTGCACATCGCCCTTGAATATCTGATCCTGAATCAACGGCGAATTAAGCAGAATTTCGATCGCGGCGCGCCGGCCCTTGCCTTCCTTGGTGGGTATCAGGCGCTGCGAGATCAGCGCGCGGATGTTGAGCGAGAGATCCATCAGCAACTGCGATCTGCGATCTTCGGGGAAGAAGTTGATGATACGGTCGAGCGCCTGATTGGCGCTGTTGGCGTGCAGCGTGGCCATCGCGAGATGGCCGGTTTCGGCGAATGCGATGGCGTGCTCCATCGTCTCGCGCGCGCGGATCTCGCCGATCAGTATCACGTCCGGCGCCTGCCGCAGAGTATTTTGCAGCGCATGCTCCCACGAAATCGTATCGACACCCACTTCGCGCTGCGTGATGATGCAGTTCTTGTGATCGTGCACGTATTCGACCGGGTCCTCGATCGTGATGATGTGCCCGTAACTGTTTTCGTTGCGGTAGCCGATCATCGCAGCCAGCGAAGTCGATTTGCCCGAACCGGTGCCGCCGACGACGATGATAAGCCCGCGCTTGCTCATGACGACGTCCTTGAGCACGTGCGGCAGCTTCAAGTCGTCGATTTTCGGGATGGTGGTAGTGATCGTGCGCAGGACCATGCCGACCCGCGCCTGCTGCACAAAAGCGCTGACACGAAAGCGGCCGATGCCGGATGGCGCCACCGCGAAGTTGCATTCCTTGGTATCTTCGAATTCGGCCGCCTGCTTGTCGTTCATCATGGCGCGCGCGAGGTCCGCCGTGTGCTGCGGCGTAAGCGTCTGGTTCGACACCGGCGTCATCTTGCCGTCGACCTTGAACGCCGGCGGGAATCCGGCAGTGATGAACAAGTCGGACGCCGTCTTGCTGCGCATCGCGCGCAGCAGGTTATGCATGAATTGCACTGACTGGTCACGATCCATTACGCGCTCCTTGATGGCATTGAATGGTCACCGCCGCGAACAGCGCGGGTGTTACTTGAAGTTGTCCTTGTTGGCGGCTTTGCTGCGCGCCTCATCGGATGAGATGATATTGCGCTTGACGAGCTCGGTCAGATTCTGGTCGAGCGTCTGCATGCCGAACGACTGGCCGGTCTGGATCGCCGAGTACATCTGCGCGACCTTGGCTTCGCGAATCAGGTTTCTGATCGCCGGCGTGCCGATCATGATCTCGTGCGCCGCGATGCGCCCGCTGCCGTCCTTGGTCTTGAGCAGCGTCTGCGAAATCACCGCGCGCAGCGATTCCGACAACATCGCGCGTATCATCTCCTTTTCCTCCGCCGGGAACACGTCGATGATACGGTCAATGGTTTTGGCCGCAGAACTGGTGTGCAAAGTGCCGAACACCAGGTGGCCGGTTTCGGCCGCGGTCATCGCGAGGCGAATGGTTTCCAGGTCGCGCATCTCGCCGACCAGGATCACGTCCGGGTCCTCGCGCAGCGCCGAACGCAGCGCGTTGGCGAACGACAGCGTATGCGGCCCGACTTCGCGCTGGTTGATCAGGCATTTCTTGGATTCGTGCAGAAACTCGATCGGGTCCTCGACGGTGAGAATGTGGCCGAGTTCGGTATCGTTCTTGTGATTGACCATCGCCGCCAGCGTGGTCGATTTTCCCGAGCCGGTGGGGCCCGTGACCAGCACCATGCCGCGCGGCTGGTCGGCGATTTCCGCGAAAATCTTTGGCGCCTTGAGATCGTCGAGCGACAGAATCTTGGACGGAATCGTCCGCATCACCGCGGCAGCACCCCGCTGCTGCACGAACGCGTTGACGCGAAACCGCGCAAGATTGGGTATTGAGAAGGAAAAATCGCACTCGAGATTTTCCTCGTAGAACTTGCGCTGGCCGTCGTTCATGATGTCGTACATCATGCCGTGCACGTCCTTGTGCTCCATCGCCGGCAGGTTGATGCGCCGCACGTCGCCGTGCACGCGGATCATCGGCGGCAGGCCGGACGAGAGGTGCAGGTCGGACGCCTTGTTCTTGACGACAAACGCGAGCAGTTCGGAGATGTCCATTATACTTTCCTCGTTGCGGTGGGCCGGTGGGGTGAACGGGCGTACTGCGGCGCGCAGGCTTTCAAACTAAATCCCTCAATTTTCACGAAATTATGTCCTCAATCGGGGCCAACTTGCAAGCCGTAAGGCAGCGCATCGCCGACGCCGCCCGCGCGTGCGGCCGCGACCCCGGTGACATCCGCCTTATCGCCGTCAGCAAAACGTTCAGCGCCGACGCGGTCGCCACGGCTTATGACCACGAACAACGCGCGTTCGGCGAGAATTACGTGCAGGAAGCGGTCGAAAAGATAACCGCACTGGCGAGCCTCGGGCCGGAATCGCGCATCGCGCCGGCAAATCGCGACAATGACGCGGCAACGTGCGATGCGCGCGGTCGCTCCGCCGGGGTCGCATCCCCATGCCCTCTGGAGTGGCACTTCATAGGACCGATTCAAAGCAATAAAACGCGACTGATCGCCGAAAACTTCGCCTGGGTGCACAGCGTGGACCGCGCCAGAATCGCCGAACGCCTCTCCGCGGCGCGCCCAGCCGGCCTTCCACCCCTGCAGATCTGCATCCAGGTCAATATCGGCGGCGAGGACACCAAGAGCGGTGTGGCGCCGGCAGATGCGCTTGCACTTGCGCGCGCGGTGTCGAAGTTGCCGCGGCTGAAACTGCGCGGACTGATGGCTATTCCTCCGGCCAGCGGGGACCAAGCACAACAGCACCGTTACTTCGCCGCCGTGCGCCAGCATAAAGACCGGCTGGCCGCCGCCGGCCTCGCGCTCGACACGCTGTCGATGGGAATGTCGGCGGACCTCGAGGCGGCGATTGCCGAAGGCGCAACACTGGTGCGCGTCGGCACCGCGATCTTCGGCGAACGGCACAATGCATGAGCCACAGAGCACCCAGAGAAACCCCTAGAATACGGAAAATCTCTGTGCGTTCTGTGACTAAGGATACTTCATGAACATCACATTCATTGGCGGCGGCAACATGGCGAGCGCCATCATCGGCGGACTGCTCAAGAAGGGCTATGCCGCGAACGCGTTGCGCGTCATCGAGATTGCCGCCGCGGCGCGCGCGCAGCTCGCGCAGCAGTACGGGGTGGCCACCGGCGAGCGTATCGACGCCGCGGCGGTCGCCGGCGACTGCGTGGTGCTCGCGGTCAAGCCGCAGCATATGCGCGAGGTTGCAACGACGCTGCGCCCGCACCTCAAGCAGCAGCTCGTCATCAGCATCGCCGCCGGCGTACGCAGCACCGATCTCGCGCGCTGGCTCGGCGGCTACCGCCGGCTCGTGCGCGCCATGCCCAACACGCCGGCGCTGGTCGGCGCCGGCTGCGCCGGGCTCTACGCGCTGCCCGGCGTGACAAACGAAGACATGGCGCGCGCCGAAGTCATCCTCGGCGCGGTCGGCACCACGCTCAAGGTCGAGCGCGAGGAACTGCTCGACGCGATCACCGCGGTGTCGGGCAGCGGACCGGCCTACGTGTTCTATTTCATCGAAGCGCTGCAGCAGGCGGCGCAGGAACTCGGGCTCGCGCCGGACGCAGCAGCCCGGCTGGCGCTGGAGACCTTCACCGGCGCGGCCAAACTCGCCGCCGCAAGCAGTGAAGACGTGGCGAAACTGCGCGAACGCGTCACGTCCAAAGGCGGCACCACCGCGGCCGCGCTCGCGAGCATGCATGCCGCCGGGATTAAAGAAGCGATCGTGCGCGCAGTCAAAGCCGCGGATCATCGCTCGCGCGAACTGGGCGCGGAACTGGGCAAGGACTGATGCTCGCGCAGACGCTGATATTCCTGATCACGACGCTGGGCGACCTTTTTGTGTTTGCGTTGCTGCTGCGCTTCCTATTGCAATGGCTGCGCGCGCCGGCGCGCAACCGGCTGTCCGAATTCGTGGCGGCGCTTACCAACTTCATCGTGCGTCCCGCGCGGCGCGTGATACCCGGCCTGTGGGGGCTGGACCTGGCAACGCTCATGCTGGCATGGCTCACCGCGGCGGCGCAATTATGGCTCGTGCTGCAGGTCAAGGGCTATGAACTCGGCTCCGCGGTCGGCGTAGCGCTTGCCGCGCTGGCGGCGCTGGCGGCGCTGCAGATTGTTCGGCTGGCGATTTACGTGGTGATGTTCGCCGTCATCGTGCAGGCGGTACTGAGTTGGGTGCGCCCGGACAGTCCTTTCGCGTCGGCGCTGGCCGCCCTGACGCGGCCGTTTCTGCGCCCGCTGCAACGGGTCGTGCCACTCATCGCCAACGTCGATATCACGCCGCTCATCGCGTGGCTCCTCTGCCAATTGCTATTGACGGTGCCGGTGGCGTGGCTTGAAGCAACGCTCAGCCGCCTGTTGTAGCGCTGATTGACTTTTTACATCAATGGTTTAAGCTGCCAATCCAGCACATTAAAATCAAGCAGGGTGCACGCGGCCGGCGCAAAATCGTCGAGCTCGACGCCGTCGGACCTGCCATCGTGAAGTTACTTGTCCGCATCGAGTCCCCATGCCCAATCAACTCGAACAACGCATAGCCCAATTCACCGAATGGCGCGAAAAGCTGGTCGCTTCGATCGACGAATTCCGCGCCTGGCAGGATGCCTACGGCCAGGCCGACATCGAGCAGACGCTGCGCATCTACGATCTCGTTGAAGGCCTGCGCAACGACCGCATCCGCCTCGCCTTCATGGGCGAGTCCGCGGAAGACAAGATCGGTCTGATCAACGCGCTTTTGTTCGCCGATCTGCCTGGCGGATTATTGCCGCCGGGGCCCGGCTGCGAATTTCTGTGCGCAACCGAAATCTTCCATGACCCGGGCGAGTCCCCGTACGTGCGCGTCTTGCCGATAGAGACGCGCAAACGGGAGGAGAGCATCGCCACCCTGCGGCGCAGCCCCGTGGACTGGGTCACGATGCGGATGAATCCCGATTCGCCGGAATCCGTCGCAGAGGCTACGCACAGCCTGATGGAGTCGCGCGCGGTCAGCGTCGACGAAGCGAAATCGCTCAATCTGACCAACGTCGAGCGCAGCGGCGACGCGGTCATGATCCCGGCGTGGCGCTATGCGCTCATCAATCTGCCCCACCCGATGCTGAAAAGCGGCCTGATCGCGATCTACAGCCCTGGCGCGCAAATGCTGGCTGCCGAGCCGGAGGTCGCGATGCGCATCGCATCGAGCGCCCAATCGCTGCTGATGGTGCTCGGCAAGGTCCTCACGCCGTCGGCGCAGGACGTATGGAAACAATACGTGCAGAACTCGCCGGCCCACAAATTCACCGTGCTGGACAGCGACGCCGGCGCCGATGCGGCGGCCGAAGCGAAAGTTGCGGAATCGTTCGGCATACCGCAATCCAACGTTTCGTCGCTCGCCATCAAACAGGCGGTCGCGGAGCGGCTCGCGCATGCGCCGGCGTCCGAACTGGCGACGGGCTTCGAACGGCTGGAGAGGCTGCACGCGGAAAAGCTGGTGCCGGAACGCCAAGCCCTGCTGCTGTCGGTGGTGGCCAAGGAAATCGGGCCGCTTGTGCAGTCGGCGCGGCAGGCCGTCGCCGCGCGCTTTATCGCGACCGTCAAGGAAATGCAGGACCTGACGTCGACCTCGGGCAAGAACCGCAGCGTTGCACAGGACATGCTCACGCGAATGGAGTCCGAGCGCAAGACTTACCAGAAAAGCGTGGCCGCGTTCAACGTCACGTATTCCAATCTGACGGCGAAAGGCCAGGAACTGCTCGCCACCCTGCACGATGATCGTATCGAAGAAATCCTTTTGCACGACCGCGAATTCATCCAGGGCGCGTGGACCACCGCCGGCATGTGGAAAAGCATTCAGGGACTTTTCGGCTACTTCACCACGCAAGTCGAGAAAATTCTCAATTACGCGGTCAAGTTGCGCGAGTCTGTCGATGGAATTTATCAGCAGTTTCAAGAGAACTTCGGACTCGCGAAACTGAGCCCGCCGGCGCTGACGCTGGCGAAGCACCTCGAGGCCATGCATACGCTCGAGGCGAACGCGCGGGCGTTCTGCCACGACCCGATCAACATCGCCACCTACAAGGATTTCCTGGTCAAGAAATTCTACGACGGCCTGGTCGAGGAAGCGCGCCAGTTGTTCGAGTTCACGCGGCTGGATACCGAGCACTGGCTGCGCGGTGCGTTGGGGCCGCTCAACGGCCAGATCATGGAACGCCAGAAACTGATGTTGAAGCGGGTGCAAAACCTGCGCGACATAAACGATAATCTGACGTCGGTGCAGGAACGCATCAAGCAGCTCGACGCGCAGCGGCAGGCGCTCAAAAAGCAGGGCGAACAGCTTGACCATCTGCGCACCAACCTTGCGCTGACTGCGCCGGCGGCGGCCAAGCCCGCGGGCGAGGCGAACCCCGCGCTGTCGAGGTGATCGCAGCCTGCGTCAAAAAGCGGGCGGCGGCGCCGGGTATGCGTGCCGCCCGAACCAAGGTATCATCTTGCGCGGCGAGTATAAGCGCCGGGAAAGATTCGGCTTTTGCCGGACGCCGTGCGCGGAAATGAAGATTGCTCGCCATTTTTAACCAACCATGACGAGCCAACTCGAAAAAGAAGTCGCCCACTATCAACAGTGGCGCGACGAAATGATATCCGGGATCGAGTCCTATAAATCCTGGCTTGATACCAACGGCTACGCCGACATCCAGCAGTCGCTGCGCATCTATGACCTGATCGAGAGTCTGCGCAACGACCGCATGACGCTCGCGTTTCTCGCCGAGTTCTCGCGCGGCAAGACCGAACTCATCAACGCGATGTTCTTTTCCGATTTCAAGCAACGTCTGCTGCCGTCGAACGTTGGGCGCACGACGATGTGCCCGACCGAGATATTTCACGATGCGACCGAGGGACCGTACATACGGCTGCTGCCGATCGAGACGCGCAGCCGGCAGGAAACGGTGAGCGCGCTCAAACGCCAGCATGTCGAATGGATCAAGGTGAAGCTCAACGTCGACTCGCGCGACGAGATGGCCGAGGCCATGAAACACCTGGTCGAAGTCAAAATGGTCAGCATCGATGACGCCAAGTCGCTAGGTCTGTGGGACGAGAGCGATTCGATGATTTCGACCGTCGTGACGCGCGACGGCGACAAGGTCGAGATCCCGGCGTGGCGCCACGCGATGATCAGCTACCCGCACCCGCTCCTGAAAAGCGGCCTGGTCGTGCTCGACACTCCCGGATTGAACGCGCTTGGCACCGAGCCCGAACTCACGCTGTCGATGATTCCCAACGCGCACGCCGTGCTGTTCCTGCTTGCGATGGACACCGGCGTCACCAAATCCGATCTCGACGTATGGCAAAAATACGTGCAGCCCGCGGCAACCCGCCGCATCGCGGTGTTGAACAAGATCGACCTGATGTGGGACGACCTTAAAACTGAAAGCGACATCGCCGGCGACATCGAGCGCCAGCTCGAACAAACGGCGACGCTGCTCGCGCTGCCGCGCACGCACGTGATCGCGCTGTCCGCGCAAAAAGCGTTGCTCGCGCGAATCCGCGACGACAATACGCTGCTCGCAAGAAGCGGCATCGAGCAGCTCGAATTTCTGCTCGCCTCGGAAATCATCCCGGCCAAACAGGAAATCATGCGCGCCGCGGTGCAGCGCGAAATCGGCAGCATGGTAGACGCGTCGCGCCTGGCGGTCGCCAACCAGCTGGCGGCGACGCAGACGGAACTGAAGGAGCTTGCCGCGATGTCCGGCAAGAGCCGCAGCATGGCGCGAACGATGGTCGCGCGGCTTGAAGTCGATCGCAGGAATTACCACGACACCGTGCAAACGTTCCGCGCCACTTTCAACACCGTAACCAATCAGGGCACGACACTGCTCAAGCAAATCGACGATGATCGCCTGGAAGAGATATTGAACAAGGACCGTAAATTCATCGAAGACGCATGGACGACGGCGGGGCTGTGGAAAAACATGCAGGCGCTGTTTCAGCATTTCACCGGCGTATCGGCCAAGATCCT
>JANNPG010000180.1:0-4138 GCA_031399805.1 Betaproteobacteria bacterium
GGCCCCTTTGCCAACATACAAACCGGACTATTGAACTCGAGTTTCAAATGTTCCTGCGGCAAGCCCAAATTTTCTCGGCCTCGTCGACAATCTGGTGGTTGGGCGGCTCGACGCGGCCAGCGCCTACGACCTCGCGCGCAAGATCGACCGCCCCGATGCGGAAGCGGTCGTGCTCGCCTGCACCAACTGGAAAACGATGGACGTGCTCGAGCGCCTCGAGCGCGAACTTGGCAAGCCGGTGCTCTCGACTACGCAGGTCAGCGTGTGGGCCGCGCTGCGCGCGATCGGCAGAATTGAAGGCGTGCCGGGCTATGGCCGGCTGTTGCGCGATTTGACGGCGCCGAGCAAACAGACGCAGGTAGCGTAGTGATCGGGTGATTGAGTGATTGGGTGATTGAGCGATTGAGTAGGTGTAACCTAATCACTTAATCACTATTTTTTTCGGAGAAAAAAATGTACGGATGGCGTGGAAGAATCGGATTGCTGGTGCCGTCGATCAATACGACGATGGAAACGGAGTTCTGGCGCATCGCACCCGAGGGCGTGTCGGTGCACACCGCGCGTATCGCGGGCGGCCGCGAGGGCACGCCGGAAGAACTGCGCAACATGGAGAACGCGAGCAAGCACGCGGCCGCGGAAGTCGGCATGGTCGAACCGGACGTCGTCGTCTACGGCTGCACCAGCGGCAGCTTCTTCGAGGGGCCGGCGTGGAACAAGAAAATCTGCGAGCAGCTCACCGCCATTACCAAGGCGCCGACGGTTACCACGGCAGGCGCAATGGTTGCGTGTCTCATGGCGGGCGGGCACAAGAAGGTCGACGTGGTGACGCCGTATGTCGAAGTCACCAACGAACGCCTGAAGCAGTTCGCCAAAGCGCACGGCATCGAAGTGGCCAAGCTCGGCACCTTCGACATGCTCGATATGTTTGACCATGCCAAGATCCTGCCCGAAGAAATCTACGCCAAGGTCAAGGCCATGACGACGCCGGATTCGGAGGCCGTGTTTGTCGCGTGCACCCAGCTGCGCGCGCTCGAAGTGCTCGACATGCTCGAGCGCGATCTGGGCAAGCCGGTGTACTCCGCGGTGCAGGCCTCCGCGTGGCAGGCCTATGCGGCGATGAATGTCGATCCGAAGATCATGGATTGCGGCAGCCTCTTGAGAAAACTATCCGAGCCGGACTCGCACAAGATCGCGGTCACGCACCTGCGCTCCGCGTAGCGCGGTCGCGGTGAGGCGTGAGGCGTAAGGGGGGGGCATTGCCCGCCTTTTGATCAAGCAGCGGCATTCGCCGCCGCGTTCCACGGAGGATTAATTGGCGGACGTAACGCAAACCGACGTTGTCGTCGTCGGCGCGGGCGGCACGGGGCTCGCCGCGGCAGCGGAAGTCGCACGGCTGGGGCGGCGCGTGATCCTGCTCGAAAAAAATCCGCAAACCGGCGGTTCGACGTCGTGGTCGGTCGGCTCGGTGACGGCGACCAATACGCCGCATCAGAAAAAAGCCGGCATCAAGGATTCCGCCGACGAGCACTTCGAAGACCTTGCATTGCTCGCAGGCGCGCTGGCGCCGCGCGACAACCTAGCCTTGCGCCGCATACTCGTCGACAACACTACCGAAATGCTCGACTGGCTGATGTCGCTCGGCGTGGTTTTCGTGGGGCCGATGCCGGAGCCGCCACATCGCTATAACCGCATGCACAACGTGGTGCCAAATTCGAAATCGTTTGCGTACCACCTGACCCGCCACTGCAAGAAGCTCGGCGTGGATATCCGGCTCAACACCGCGACACAACGCCTCTTGACTGAAAACGGCCGCGTGACGGGTGTTGCGGCGCGGCTGCCCGACGGCACGCTGCATCAATTCCATGCGCGCGGCGGCGTGGTGCTCGCCGCCGGCGATTACAGCAACGGGCGCGACATGAAGGCGCGCTATGCGTCACCGGATGTGGTCGAGGTTGACGCGGTGAATCCGACCGCGACCGGCGACGGTCATCGCATGGCGCTCGAACTGGGCGCCACGGTCGTCAATGGCGACATCGTGCGCGGGCCCATCATGCGCTTCATTCCGCCGACGCGAACCAACCTGATCCGGAAACTGCCGCCGACGAAAATAATTGCGCAGTTGATCGCGTGGGCGATGGGCCACCTGCCGCAATGGATATTGCGGCCGTTCCTGATGAGCTTTCTGACCACGGCATTGGGACCCTCGCCCGATCTCTATAAGGAAGGCGCGGTGCTGATCAACAAGAATGGACAGCGCTTCACGGACGAACTCGGCAAACCTAATCTCGATGTCGCCAAACAACCCGACCGCATCGCGTGGATTGTGTTCGACCAGAAACTCGCGATGAAATATTCCGGCTGGCCGTATTTCGTGTCGACCGCGCCCGGCGTGGCTTACGCTTACCTCGCCGATTACCGCCGTAACCGCGCCGACATCTACCATCAGTCCGACACTATCGCGGGGCTGGCGGCGAGCATGGGGGTCGCGCCGGACAGGCTCGCGCGTTCGCTCGCCGAATACAACGCAGCGCGCGAAACGCGGCCCGCAATCAATCAGGGGCCGTACTATGCGCTCGGCCCGGTGAAAAGCTACGTTGTGTTTACCGACGGCGGATTGAAGGTCTCGATCAACCTCGAAGTCCAGCACGCCGACGGCAGCGTGATTCCCGGCTTGTATGCCGCGGGTTCGACCGGACAGGGCGGCTTGCTGCTCGAAGGCCACGGCCATCATCTGGGCTGGGCATTCATCTCCGGGCGCATCGCGGGACGCAATGCCGCCTCCAACGTACGATAGCCCGGATTTTTCGTGATATTCATCAGCCAAAGCGGAATCACCGACGACACCCGCGCCGCGGATTGGGACGCGTGGTATCTCGAACACCTGCGCATCATGGCGACCGTGCCGGGAGTTTCGTCCGCGCAGCGTTTCAAGACCGATACGCCGGGAACTTCGCCATCGCTTGCGATTTACAGTGTTGCATCGGCGGACGTGTTCAAAGACCCGTATTACCTCTCCGTGCGCGGCATGGGCGAGTGGCTGGCGCTGATCGACCGCCGTTATTACCAACGCAATCTGTTCTCAGGGCTTGATCACGCACCGCGGGTTGCGGACAACGCGCTCATGCTGGTTGCCGACCGCGAGCGCGCTGAAGGGTCAATCGCCGGCATAGTGTTCACCTGGCTCGCGTGCGCGGGCATCGACCGTTCAACGCCGTATCGCGGCCTCGCGGTAATCCCGACGGCGGCGCTGCCGTTGCTCGATGCGACCGTCGCGGTGTATCGTCCGGCTTCGCCGCGCATGACGCCGACGCCGCGCTGACATGCCAGGCGCGCGCGATGCTGGCACAATGCTAGGCTGGTCGCCGGAAATTGTAGCGCAGGCGACTCGCCTGCATTGAGGACGGTGCAGGCGGGGTCGCCTGCGCTACCTCGTAACGCACTTGAAGGAACGCATATGAACTTGCTGAAACCCGTGTTTGCGACAGCATTGGCGGTAATGGCCGGTACCGTGTTCGCGCAAAGTTATCCGAGCAAGACCATACGCTATATCGTGCCGTGGCCGCCCGGCGGCGGCGCCGACGTGTTGTCGCGCATCCTGGGCCCGAAACTTGCGGAGGGTCTCGGCCAGCAGGTGGTGATCGACAACCGCGGCGGTGCCGCCGGCAATATCGGCGCGGAGCTGGCGGCCAAATCGCCGCCGGACGGCTATACGATAGTGTTCGCTTATGCGGGAACGCACGCGATCAATCCCGGCATCTACAGCAAGCTGCCGTTCAAGGAGAGCGATTTCGCGCCCATCATCTGGCTGGCGGAGGTACCGCAGGTGCTGGTGGTGCATCCGTCGCTGCCGGTGAAGACCGTGAAAGACGTGATTGCGCTGGCGAAGGCGAAGCCCGACCAACTGACTTACGGTTCGAGCGGCAGCGGTGCGATGAATCACCTGACGGGCGCATTGTTCACGATGATGACGAATACCAAGATCGTGCACGTGCCCTACAAGGGCGGCGGGCCGGCGGCGATCGCGCTGCTGTCGGGCGAGATCAGCATGATATTCGGCGAGCCGGCGACGGTGGTGCAGCAGATCAAGGCGGGGCAAGGTGCGCGCGATCGCCGTCACCAGCGCGAAACGCGCGTTAGC
>JANNPG010000184.1:0-1901 GCA_031399805.1 Betaproteobacteria bacterium
GGCGTGCTCCTCGACATCGAGTCGGGTCAGATCCGTACGGCACCGTTCCCGGAGTTGGCGTTCGCCGCGACGCACGCGCCAGGGCCTGACGAATACGTCGGCTGCGGAATAGCCGACCGTGCGGTGCAGGGCGGCGGACACGTTGGTCACCGAGGTTTCGTCGGGCATGAGTCCCAGGTTCTGGAAGCTCCGGGCGACGTACGGCGTCAGGTAGGTTTCGGACGGATCGAAATAGAGGAGCCGTAAGTCCTCTGTTTCGAGGCGCGACAAATCGATGAAGGGAAGATTCATGGCCGGGCGTAGAATCCTAGGCGATTTCGACGATCGGGCGGAATATTCTGCTCGTAATGCTGCCCGTGGGCATCGGTGAAGAGCGCGCGCAATTCGGTCTGCTCGTCGGCAGGACGGTACCAGACGAAATTGAAACGCCGCTCGCCCGGCCGCGTCGTGTTGCCGCGCCCGGCGACAAGATAAGTCAGCATCTGCTCGCCGGGCGGCACGCAGAACACCATGCGATCGGACAACTCGCGCCGCGTCTCGTCGCGCACGGCGCTTTCGTCGGCGAGCCCGCGCCACGCGAGGTAACCGACGTACACGGGCTTTGCTTGCGGCAGAAATTGCGCGCGCACCGTCGAGCGGATGCCGTCGGCGCCGATCAGGAGGTCGCCGCTCGCCTCTGAGCCGTCGGCAAAATGCGCGGTGACCGTGGAGTCGTTTTGCTCGACGCGCACAAGCGATTTATTGAAGTGGTAGCGCTCCGCCGGAAACACGTCCTTCATCAGGCGATACAGCCTGCCCCACGCGGTCAGAATCTGGTCAAGCGGCATCTCGGCAACCGCTTTTCCGGCGCGGTCCAGCGTCACGCGCGAATGCGTCGCGCACCCTATCGTGTCGTCGATCACCGCGCCCGCGCGCCGGATGACATCGAAGAGCTCATCGTGAGTCACGATGCCGGCGCCGCGGCCGGCCAGCGCCTCGCCGACGCGTTCAAAGAGTTCGACGTCCCAGCCGGCGCGCGCGAGCAGGTTCGCGGCAAACAGCCCGCCCATCGAGCCGCCGATGACCAGCGCTCTGCGCTGTTCGCTCATGCCGCTTTTACCTGCTCAGTTGCCAGATCAGGCCGCGGCTTTTTCGTTTGCCGGGTAATTGAGCTCGATCACAACACCGCTCGGGTCGTCGAGGAACACCTGGTGCAGGTTGAGGTCGGGCACGGTGCGCTCGCGGAACGGCACGCTGAACTTCTTCAGATGCAACAGCATCCCCGCGACGTCCGTCGCTGCGAACGCGATGTGGTCGAACGTCCCGGTGCCGCTCTTCAGGCTGTCGAGATCGCGATCGCCGAGATAATCCTTGAGGCCCTGCGGGTCATTCGGGTCGATGCCGATGATATGCACCACTGCGTTGTCGTAGGACTCGTGGCTGCCGTTATACAACCACAGCCCCGGGAAATTGAACTTGGGGCGCGGGCCGACGGTGAGGCCCATGACCTCGGTATAGAACTTGCGCGTCGCTGCGAGGTCGAGCGTGCGGATCGAATAGTGGGCGATCTTGGTGAGCGGCATGACGGTCTCCCGCAGGAAAATGGGTGCGACGCGCGGCTGCCACCAACATGCACGCGTCGCTGGTAAACACTGGCTAACTTCGTCTATTCCGCGCGCGCTGTCAATAGGAACTCTTGCGCACTCCCGTGCTGATGCTATGATGCCATCCGACATCGGAATCACGACTCACGCGACACCGGCGACTGCCGCAATCAAGCCAGCGAATAAAGCAGCTTTCGCAATCAATTGCAGGGGGTATGGCCCGGTTCAAGCGTGCGGTCGGGGCGGCGCACTCGATCACTTTATCACCCAACCGCTGAATCACAAGTTCATCATTCAATGTCGATAATCAATGTAAAC
>JANNPG010000247.1:0-10998 GCA_031399805.1 Betaproteobacteria bacterium
GACGAGCGCATGATGGTGCGGGTATTGGCGTTCGCATTGCACGCCGGCGACGCGTTATCGTTCGGCAAAGGCCTGAGCACCGATGACGAACCCGATCTCTGGCAAAAAGACCTGACGGGCTCGATTCAAATCTGGATAGACGTGGGGCTGCCTGACGACAAGCGCATACGCCGGGCGTGCGGCCGCGCCGACGAGGTGTTCGTCTACGCCTATGGCGGTCACGGCGCGATCCTCTGGTGGAACCAAATCAGCAGCAAGCTCGAGCGCACGCAGAATCTGACGGTCATTAATCTGGCGCAGGCCAGCACGCGCGCGTTGGCCGGGCTCGCCAGCCGCAACATGCAGTTGAATTGCACGATACAGGATGAACAGATCTGGCTGGCGGACGAGAAAGAAACCGTGCAGGTAGAACTGGCAACGGTGAAAACAATTACCGAGAGATAGCGTTCACCCTTCGATACCTCAGGACGAACGGTTGAGGACTCAATCAGAGCTTCCTTGGATCGGCCGTCAGTTCATAACGATGGCCCGTCGCGCGGACAAATTCCCTACTCCGGCTTCGCCTTCGACGCTTTCACCACCTTGCCCCAGCGCTCGATTTCCTCCTGCAAATACCTGCGGAAAAATTCCGGGGTTTCCGTGATCGTATCGGCGCCGGTTTGCGCGAGCCGCGCGCGAAAATCTTCCTTTTGCACGGCTTTCACGATAACCGAGTTGAGCGTATTCACGACGTCGGCCGGCGTGCCGGCCGGCACCAATACGCCGTACCAGGTTTGCGTGACGAAACCCGCTACTCCGCCCTCTATCATGGTCGGCAGCTGAGGCAGCAATGGCGAGCGCTTCTCGCTCGTGATCGCCAGCGCGCGGACGCGGCCCGGCGTCATCAACGGCTGGGCCGACGGAATATTGTTGAACGAAAAGTCCACCTCGCCGCTCGCCAGCGCGGTCATCGACGGCGCGCTGCCTTTATACGGTATATGCGTCATGTCAACGCCCATCTGGATCTTCAGCATTTCGCCGGACAGGTGCTGCGAGCTGCCGCTGCCGGATGAAGAAAAGTTGAGCTTGCCCGGGTTCTTTTTGGCGACTGCGATGAATTCCCTGGCGTTCTTCGCCGGGAACGACGGATGCACCAGCAACAGATTCGGACTCGTGGCGAACACCGCGACCGGCGCAAAATCCTTGACCGGGTCGTAGTTGAGCTTGGGATAAAGGCTGACGTTGATCCCCAGCGCCGCGGAACTCAGGAACAACGTGTAACCGTCGGCAGGCGATTTCGCGACCAATTCCGCGGCGATGTTTTGCGCCGCGCCCGCGCGGTTTTCGACGACGACTTGCTGCCCCAGCGCGTCCGCTATTTGCTGGGCCATCAGCCGGCCCATGATATCGCTGCCGCCGCCCGGCGCGTAACCAACGACCATCCTGATCGGCTTCACCGGATACTTGGGCGACTGCGCCAACGCCAGTCCGACGCAACAAAGGCCCGTCGCGAGTGCCGCAGTAAGTCGAATAATTTTCATCATTTTCTCCTCAAGTGTACGCGTCAGCGGCGCTTAGACCGCGAGTGCGCAATTTTGTGCAAAACCGCATGTACGGCAGCCGTGTCGTGCTTGTCGAATCCGCCGGCGTAGGCCCTATCATAGTAGCGCTTGCTCAACGAGAACAGCGGTGTCGGGCAGGCCAGCTTCGCCGCAAACGCTTTGATGATGGCGATGTCCTTCTGGTAGACATCGATTTTCATGGTTGGCGGCAGATAGCGGCGCTTCGCCATCATCGGCCCGCGCACTTCGAACATGCGCGAAGTGCCTGCCCCATCCTTGATCACGCGATACATCAACCCGGTATCGACGCCCGCCCGCTCAGCGAGCACGAACGCTTCGGCCGTCGAGAGATTATGTATCGTGACCAGCAAATTGGCTATGAATTTGAGTTTCGAACCGATGCCGAATTCGCCGCAGTAATAGGCGTTGCGCGCGAAACCCCCGAAAACCGCCTTGCATCGCGCGCAGGCACGGCGATCGCCGCTCGCATAAATCACAATATCTTTCGCCGCGGCCTGCGCGCCCGTCCCGCTGATCGGACAATCGAGCAGTATCACTCCGGTTTTCGCGAGGCGCTTGCGCGCATCCTCCTTGACTTCCAGCGGCAAGGTGCTCGCTTCGATGACGATGGTTCCCTTGCGGGCGCCAGCGGCAATGCCGTGCGTGCCGAACAGCGCCGCTTCGAATGCCGGCAGCGACGCCAACGAAGTGATCAGAATACGCGCGGTTGCCGCCACTTCGGCCGATGAGGCGGCCGCAACACCGCCCAGCTTGCGCAGCGCCGAACGCCGCGCCGCGGCAACGTCATAGCCCAAGACATTGAAGCGTGCGGCGCGCAGATGCTTCGCGAAAGCGCCACCCATGATGCCAAGGCCGACGACGCCGACCAGTCCACGCTGCTTCGTGTTTTTCATAGCCCGGTTCCTTTCATTTTCGCAACTGCCGCATCGATGATGGTCTCGGCAATGACGTGGCTGTGGGTGTCAATGCGTTTCACTGATTATTGCTCCTGGTCTCGATGGATTAGCCTGCACCGCGGACGTGGCAACGAACGATTGCAGACTCACCGCCCAAACAAAGCGCGGATTATACCGGTGTTGATGCGGACGGGACTGAGATACGTCAACCGCAACGGCGATACGCGCCGCGCAGGGTGCGGACAACGCCTGGAGCGCCAAAATTTGTCGCCGGGTGTGCGCATTGATACAATGCCTGCCTTCGCCCGGTTGGCATCCACGCAAAGGAAATCTTCTTGAAGCAAATCAACGTCGGCATCATCGGCACCGGCTGGTGCGGCGGCATCCGCGCCCAAACCTGCGCCACTCACCCGCTGGTTAAAAGCCTGCATCTCGCGGAAACGCGTCCCGAGCGGCTGGCCGAGGTGGCGAAGGCCACCGGCGCGCAAACGGCGACCGCCGATTACCAGCAGATCCTGCATAACGACGCGATCGACGCCGTGATGATTTCGGCGACACCCGAAGTTCTTCACTTTCCGATGGCGCGCGATGCGCTCAGTTCAGGCAAACACGTATTTCTGGAAAAACCCATCGCGATCGAGCTGCACGAAGCCGACGAGTTGATTACTATTGCGCGCAAGAACGCGCTCAAGTTCACGATCGGCTACTCGCAGCGCTTCAATCCGAAGTTCGCCTACGTCAAGAAATGCGCGACCGACGGCACGCTCGGCAAACCGGTCAGCGCGCTCGTGAGCCGTCACATCGGGCGTAGTCTGGGCAAGAAAATCACCGGCCGCACCAAGCTCTCGCCGGCGGCGATGGAAGCGACCCACGACCTGGACTTCATACTCTGGTGCCTGGAACCCGCCAAACCCATCCGTGTGTATTCGCAGGTCAACTACGGCGCCATGAAAGCCGCCAGCGGCGCGGACGTGCCGGATACGCAATACATCACCGTCACCATGGACAGCGGCGTTTCGTTTGTGATCTGCGCGGGCTGGAGCTTGCCGCCCGCCTACCCGAATTTTTCCATGACGTGGATAGAGTTCGTTGGCACGGAGGGCGCGCTCATCATTGACGATACCCATCGCGACACCTTGCTGACGACCATGCAGGCCGGCATCGTGCATCCGATGTCCACCATGCCCGGCGAGTTCGTCGAGCATACGTATGCGGGCCCGATGTCCGCGGAAACGGTGCATTTCATCGAAGCCGTGGCGTGCGACCGCCCGGTGCTGGTGACCGCCGAACAGGCGCGGCAGGTCATGGAAGTGTATATCGCGGCGGATATCTCCGCGGAGCGCAATGAGCCGGTGAACCTGCCGCTGCCGGAGTCCCGTCCACTCGCCGCCGCCGGAGGTGCGCGGTGAGAAAGCAGCCGAAAAGAATCGGGCTCGCCATCGTCGGCGCGGGCCGCGTCGGTCTTATTCGTGGCGAACTTGCCGCGCGCCACCCGGAAGTCCAGTGGATAGGGATTGCGGAGAAAAATCCCGAACGCGCCAAATTAGTCGCCGACAAAGTCGGCGCCGAGTTCGTGACAGCGGACTACCGCGAGTTGCTCCAGCGCCCCGAAGTCACTGCCGTCATCATCTCGACGGACGAGCACCTGCATGTGGACCCCGTGCTGGCCGGCATTGAACGCGGGTTGCCGATGCTGATCGAGAAGCCGCTGGCGACGGATCTTGCGGAATCGCAAATGGTGATGGACGCGATCGAAAAATCCGGCGTCGATGCCGTGATCGGCTATACGCAGCGTTTCCGCCGCCGTTGGCTCGTCGCCAAGGAAAAAGTCGCCACCGGCGCGCTGGGCGAAGTGACGATGGTCACCTCGCGCGCCTTCATGAACCGGCTGGTCGCCATCGACAACTACAAGCGCTCGGACAACCCGTCCGAAATCTCACCGATGGTGATTTCGGGCACGCATGCGCTCGACGTCGTCATGTGGCTGATGGAAGCCAAGACGCCGGTCGAAGTCTACGCGCGTTCCGTCGACAAGGCGCTGGGACCGCAGTGGCAGGGCATCGACGGCACCGGCTACATGATCACTTTCAATGACGGCGCCATCTATCACGGCGTGATTTCGTGGGCCCTGCCTGAAGTGTGGCCGGGCGCGGTGTACAGTCTCGAAGTCGGCGCGGTCGGTACCGAAGGCGTGCTGACGATCGACGACACGCATCGCGACATCGTGCTCGCCACCAATGTTTTGCAAGGCGAAGGTTATGCGCCCGATAAGCGGCGCCATGTGGACTTCCTTACCAGCTATCCGGTCGGCGATATGGCGCTGGGCGAACTGCGCGGCCCCATGCGCGAGGAAACCAATTCCTGGCTCAACCGCGTGGCGCTTGGAGTGAAGACCCAGCATGCAACGGCGCGTGAGGGTCATAATCGTCTGATGCTCACCAAGGCGATCGATCTTTCGGCGCGTCTTAAACGGCCGGTTGCATTACCGATCACGCCGGAGGACGAAAAACGCCGGAGTTGAATCCGGAATCGCAGTTGCAGCAGACGCTCAATCCGCACACGCACAACCACGGAGGAAACCATGACAACGCGGCTCACCAGCATCGCAGAGTTGTTCCTCGCATCAGTCTTTGCAACGCTATCGGTATCGGCCCCCGCACAGGCCGCCGACAGGTTTCCCGACCGGCCCGTGCGCATGATTGTTCCTTACGCGCCGGGCGGAGCCACCGACATCACGGCCCGCCAGCTCGCAGTGAAATTAAGCGAAGTCTGGGGCGAGCAGGTAATCGTGGACAATCGCGCCGGCGCTTCCGGCAACATCGCGCTCGAGCTTGCCGCCAGATCCACGCCGGACGGCTACACATTGATGGTCGGCAATGTGTCAACCAATGCGATCAACGAAACCACGTTTGCCAGGACATTGCCGATCAAACCGTCGCGGGACCTGACCGGCGTGACCAATCTGATCGAACTCCCGCATCTCTGGGTCGTCAATTCAGCCGTGCCGGTCTCCAGCCTCAAGGAACTCGTGCAGTACGCGAAGAAATCGGATGTGCGCATGAACTACGGCTCGGCCGGTGTCGGATCGTATCCGCACCTGGACGCGGCCCGATTTCTGAAGTTCGCCGGCGTTCAGATGACCCACGTGCCCTACAAGGGTGGCGCCGGGCAGATGATCCCCGCCATTATCGGCAATGAAATCCAGTTCATGTTCATCAATATGGCCTCGTCGATCCCGCACATCCGCGCCGGCAGAATCAAGCCGCTCGCCACGACCTGGCCCACGCGGCGACCCGAGCTTCCGGACGTGCCTACCGTGGCAGAGGCGGGATTTCCCGGTTACGGCACCAACGCGTGGAACGGGTTGTTTGCGCCGGCAGGGATTCCCGCGCGGCGTCTCAACAGCATCCACGCAACGGTCCTGAAGGTGATGGAGGCGCCGCAGATGAAGGAAGCGCTCGCCAAGCAATTCATGTCGGTCGTCGTCAACAAGTCGCCTGCGGAGTTTCAGCAGTTCGTTCTCGACGAAGTCAAGAAATGGGGCAGTGTCGCCGCCGACAACAACATCACGGTCGAATAGGCGCCACAAAACCGCCTGGACTCTAAATAGCATGTCTTCCCTCCGTACTCCCAAAGCCGGCTCGATTCTCGACCAAGATGTCGGCGTCGCGGTGCGCGACGGCGTCGGCACCGCGCCGTATACCCACTACAGCGCGGACTATAATACGGGTTCCAACACGATTCATACCGGCGGAAATACGGCTTCATATATTTTGTTGCCGGTCATTCCACCAAAATCACGGAGAAAATGATGAACGATAATCACCGGCTTTATGCTTGCGCTCTGAGCACATTAACGCTGCTTTCGGCATCCGCCCTGGCGCAGGATGACGCGAAATACCCGAATCGCTCGATCCGCATGGTGGTTCCGTTCGCGCCGGGCGGCGCCTCGGATTTCGTCGGCCGTATCATCTCGCCCAAGCTGATTGACGTACTCGGTGAACAGATCGTGGTCGACAATCGCGGCGGTGCGGCCGGCAATATTGGTGTGGAGCTCGCGGCGCGCGCGAATCCCGACGGCTATACGATACTGCTCGGCAATGTCGGCACGATGGCGATCAACCCGAGCATCTACCCCAACTTCCCGATCAAGCCGCTAAAGGATCTGATCCCCATCACGCAGGTGGTGGATGTGCCAGGCTCGCTGGTCACCCACCCCTCGCTGCCTGTGAAGTCGGTCAAGGAACTGATCGCTTACGCCAAAGCCAACCCCGGCAAGCTCAATTTCGGCTCGCCGGGCAGCGGCAGCGCCAACCGCCTCGAGATGGAATTCTTCACGCGCGCCGCCGGCATCAACATGGTACATATCCCGTACAAGGGCGGCGCCGGACCGGCGATGATCGGGCTGCTCGGCAACGAAGTCCAGCTCATGTTCGTCACCCTCTCGTCGGCGATTACTTTCGTCAAGGGCGGCAAGATCACGGCACTCGGAGTCGTGGCGCCCAAGCGAGTCGCTGCGCTATCTAACGTGCCGACCATGGCTGAACAAGGCCTGTCCACCATGACTACCGGCTCGTGGCAGGGAATATTCGTGCCGAAGGGCACGCCGCAGCCGGTGGTCGGCAAACTATACGCCGCAGCCATCAAAACCATGGCCGACGCTGAGGTGATAAAGCGCATGGACACAGGCGGAGTAGACGTGGTGACCAGCAAGGCGCCGAAGGACTTCGTCGCGTTCGTCAAGGCCGAGACCGATCGCTTTGCCAAGGTGATCAAGGATGCCGGGGTGACCGCCGAATAGTTGCGACGTCGCTGGCACGCGACATGAGCCAGCATGCTAAAATTCTGCTCATTCCAAGCAGCAAGCAAATCCGCGCGCAGCATTCAAGCTTGGTCAAGTGCGCCTATCGCAGAAATAAAATGGCAAGCACGCCGCAACAAAAACGATATTTCTGTTTCGCATGTGATTTGTAATTAACACCTAGACTGGAGAGAAATATGGCGAACGTCGGCATGGTGGGACTGGATTGGCAGGAGCGCGTCAACTGGGACAGGCTGCGCAAATACCGGCTCGAGCGCGCGCGCGAGCGCATGAAAGCGCACGGCCTGGGTGCGATGCTGCTGATGTACGACGAGAATGTCCGCTACGTCACCAGCACGCTGACCCCCGGCTGGAACCGCCTGAAACCCGGCCTGCGCTACGCGCTTCTGTGCGGCGATGACGCGCCGGTGCTGTTTGAGCAGGGCGACATTGGCCTGCATATCCAGAAACATTCGCCGTGGATTCCCAAGGAAAACATCCGCTACTCTTATGCGTGGATCAAGGGCGCCGCCGGCCCTGCTTCGACCCAGCAGGTCACGAAGTTTACCAACGCGATCAAGCAGGAAATGAAAAAACGCGGCGTCGAAGGCATGAAACTCGGCGTCGATTTCATTGACATCAACATGATCCAGATCTTCAAGGACTCGAAGATCGACTGGGTCGACGGCATGACGCCGATGATGGAAGCGCGCGCGGTCAAGAACCAGGACGAGCATGAGTGCATGCGCCAAGTCGGCGCCATCGGCGACGCCGCGCACTGGGAGTTCATGAAATTCCTGAAGCCGGGCCTCACCGAAAATCAGTTGACTGCGCATATCATGGAATTCCTCTACAACGTGCCGGGCATGGAGGACGTCGAGGACGTGATCGTTTCCTCCGGCCTCAACACCTGGCCCAACTGGCGCAACTTTTCTGACCGCATCATCAAGCCGGGCGACATGGTGTTCATGGATCTCGCCGCACTCACGTGGAACGGCTACAAGTCGTGCTATTACCGCACTTACATGGTGGGCCGCGAGCCGAACCAGGAACAGAAGGACTATTACGCAACCGCGTTGAAGTGGCT
Source organism: Betaproteobacteria bacterium (assembly GCA_031399805.1). Lineage (GTDB taxonomy): Bacteria > Pseudomonadota > Gammaproteobacteria > Burkholderiales > SG8-41 > PALSA-1004. Next base: position 8,347 of record JANNPG010000247.1, read on the forward strand.
GTACGACTCGATCAAGGCGGTCAAAGTCGGCGCCACCACCCGCGACATCGCGTCAAAATGGCCGTCCGCCAAAGAGACGTGGGGCTATGAGGAGGAAGATCAGGCGGCCGCCAACCTGTGGGGCCACGGCTTGGGCCTCGCGCAATACGATCAGCCGGTTATTTCCCGCATCTGGTCTCTTGATCACCCGCTGGAAATCAAGGAAGGCATGGTCTTCGCACTGGAAACCCAGCACGGCAAACCGCACCAGTGGGGCGTGCGCATCGAAGAGATGCTGATCGTGCACAAGGACAGCGTCGAAATCGTGTCCAACTTCCCGGTCGAACAAATTACCGTCGTCGACCCGATGCCCGGCTATTCCGATTACGGCAAGTTGCCCGGCCGGTAAGCGCGGCTGATGCAAACGGGTATGCGCACTGCGGTGCTCGAAGCGCCGCGGCGTTTTGGCATGGTCAACCGGCCCAAACCGGTCGCGGGCAGCGGCGAAGTCGTGGTGAAAATCGCCGCCACCGCCGTGTGCCACACGGACCTGGCGATCTACACCGGTGAACATCCCGGTGTGCGCTATCCGGTGGTCATGGGACACGAGTCCACCGGCGTAATCGATGCCGTCGGACCGGATGTCGCCGGCTTGAAGGCGGGCCAGGCGATCATCATCAATCCGATCATATCGTGCGGGCATTGCGACTCGTGTCTGCGCGGCGCCGGGCACTTGTGCCGCAACGCCGGGCTTTTCGGACGCGAGGTCGAGGGATCGATGAGCGAGTACGTAAAGCTCGCCGCGCGCTATGTGCATCCCCTGCCCGCGCAGCTGCCGCTCGCCAACGCCACGCTCATCGAGACGCTGGCCACCGTGCGCCACTCGCAGGAGCGGCTCGGTCTGAAGGCGGGTGAATCCGTCGTCGTCCTCGGCCAAGGCACCACAGGGCTGTTGCACACGCGGCTCGCCGTGCTCGCCGGAGCCCATCCGGTGATCGCTGTTTCACGCACGCGCTGGAAACTCGACATGGCCGCAGGCATGGGCGCGCATCACATCATTGATGTGGGCGCCGAGCAAGCCGTTGGCGAGGTATTGCGCCTGACCGGCGGCGCGGGCGCCGACGTGGTGATCGATACTGCCGGGGGTGCCGCCACCTTCATGGCAGCCATCGACATGTTACGCCCCGGCGGGCGGCTGGCGCCCTATGCGATCAGCCATGAATGCTGCACGGGTTTCACAACGTTTCCGATGTACTTCAAGGAAATCAGCATCATCGGCTCGCGCGCGCTGACCAACGAGGACATGGCCCCTTCGATCGATCTCGTCGCCACCGGCAAGATCGACGTTTCCGGCTTCGTCTCGGCAACCTATCCGTTAAATCGCACAGCGGACGCTTTCGAAGAATACGAACGCAATCCCGGCAAGGTGTTGCGCATCGTGATCGACTCGGCGGCGTCATAAGACTACATAAGGCCAACATGCAGCAATTCGTCTATCCCATCAGTTCCAGTGACGCCACTGACGCCGCTCGTTTCGGCCCCAAAGCCGCGAACGTGGCCCGCCTCGGACACGCCGGCCTGCCCATACCCGATGGTTTCTGCCTCGACGCAGCAGCCTATCGCTTTCAAATTAACGCCTTGGGTCTGGAAGCCGACGCGCGGGGTGTTTTCGCCGCCGAGGAAAGTCCGCAGGCGCGCAAGCACGCGCTCGCCATGAAGCTCGGCCTGCTCGACCAACCGATTACGCCGGCGGTGCTCGATCCGTTGCTCGTGGCTTGGCAGGGCTTGAAGGACAAGACTGGCGCCTTGACCGTGGTGCGCTCGTCCGCGCTGGTGGAAGACCGTTTCGGTTCCAGCTTCGCCGGACAGTTCGAAAGCTTTCTCGGCCTTGAGAGCGAAAGCGACTTCATCACCGCCATCCGCTCGTGCTGGGGTGCACTGTGGATGACGCGCGCGCTGCGTTACATGGCGACCCACGCTATCGATCCGGCCGAGACTGCGATGGGGATCTTGATCCAGCCACTGGTGTCCGCCCGCGCGGCCGGCGGCGGATTGAGCCAGTCGGCAGACGGCGGCATGGTACTGAGCGCCACCTGGGGACTGGGTTCGGCGATTGCCCAGGGCGAGGTCACGCCCGATCGCTACGAATTGAATCGCGACGGCAAACTGCTGGGCGTGACTCCGGGCCGCAAGGATCACGAAGTCGGTTGCGTACATCGCGAAGAACCGACCGCCCGCATCGTTTCGCGCGCGCGCGCGACCGAGCCCTGTCTATCCGAAGCGCAGGCGGTCGAACTTGGCGGTCTGCTGCGCCGGGTCGAGAATCTGATGGGCATGCCGGTGGAAATCGAATGGGCGATGGATGACGCCGGATTCAAGCTGCTGCAGGCGCGGCCGCTGCACACCGAAGCCGCCGCGGTGCCGGACGAAGTCTGGCAGCACCGCCCCCGCCTCAACGGGCATGCGGCTGGTATAGGTTGGAGCACGGGACGCGCGTGCGTGATCAACTGCGAATGCGAACTTTCGCGCGTGGCGCCCGGCGATATCCTGGTGACCAAGGTCGCGGGCCCGGCTTTAAGCCACATTCTGACCCGCGTCGCCGGCGTCGTCGCTGAGCGCGGCGGCAGCACCTCGCACATGGCATCGCTGGCACGCGAGCGCGGTATTCCGATG
>JANNPG010000267.1:0-3461 GCA_031399805.1 Betaproteobacteria bacterium
CGTCCCGCATAGCGAGGTGCAGCGTTACTACGATCTCATGGACGTACTGGTTTATCCGCGCCTGTCGATGCGGCTTACCGAATTGGTTACGCCGCTGAAGCCGCTGGAAGCGATGGCGCAGGGCCGGTTGTTGGTTGCATCCGACGTGGGCGGACACCGTGAGCTGATTCGTCCCGGCGAAACCGGATCGTTGTTCAAAGCGGGCGATCCGGACGCACTCGTTGCCGCGGTGCTTGATCTGCTGCGGCATCCGGAGCGCTGGGCCGCGCTCAAATCCACCGCGCGCAGCTTCGTCGAGAATGAGCGCACCTGGCGCGCTTCAGTCGCGCGTTACCGTGAGGTCTACGGTGCGTTGGTCGGGGAGGGCGCGCTTTGACCGCCAAAGGCCTGAGGATAGGCTTGGTGGGGCCGTTGCCCCCGCCGTCTGGAGGCATGGCCAACCAGACCCGGCAACTGGCGCGCCTGCTCGAACAGGAAGGCGTCGAGACGGAAATCGTGCAGGTCAATGCGCCGTATCGGCCGCGCTGGGTCGGATCGTTGCGTGGCGTGCGCGCGCTGTTTCGGCTGGCCCCGTTCCTGGTTCGACTGTGGGATGCCGCCGGCCGGGTTCAACTGTTTCACGTGATGGCCAACTCCGGGTGGGCCTGGCACCTTTGCGCGGCGCCCGCGATCTGGATTGCGAAGCTGCGCCGCGTTCCGGTCGTGGTCAATTACCGGGGCGGCAACGCCGACGAGTTTTTCGCGCAGTCGTTCTTTTGGATCAGGCCCACGCTGCGGCAGGCGGACCGGCTGATCGTACCTTCCGGATTTCTTCAGCAGGTGTTCGCGCGGTTCGGTCTCGTCGGCGAGGTCGTGCCGAACGTGGTGGATCTGAGCCGCTTCGCACCCCGCCCGGCAAGTCCCGGTTCGCGTCCTGACCAGCCTCATCTCATAGTCACGCGCAATCTTGAATCCATCTACGACATTGGAACCGCGTTACGCGCGCTGGCGATCGTCAGAAACACCTTGCCCGGCGCGCACATGACCGTCGCTGGCAGCGGGCCCGAGCGGGATAATCTCGCTGAGTTGGCACGCGCGCTGGGTTTAGCGGCCAATGTCACGTTCACCGGCAGGCTCGACAACGACCGGATCGCGGAGTTGTACCAGCGCGCCGATCTGTTTCTGAATCCCAGCTTGGTCGACAACATGCCGATCTCGATCCTTGAAGCGCTGGCAAGCGGCGTGCCGGTGGTAAGCACCAACGTGGGTGGCATTCCATTCGTGGTCGACCACCAGAAGACTGCGCTGCTGGTTCCCCCGCGCGAGCCCGCGGCGATGGCACGCGCGGTTCTCGATCTACTCGATGACCCGGCAAAAGCCGCGCGGCTCTCAAGCGCCGGCCGGGAGTCGGTGCAGCAATACGCCTGGCAAAATGTCCGCGGACGCTGGTTCGAAGTCTATTCCGGACTGGCGCCGGGGGCGCGCCAAAACGCGGCGGCCGAGACTAAGAGTCCGTAACATAATGAAACACGTGTGCGTTGCACCCAGAATTGGTGATGGCAAGGCGCCCGGTGCAGGCAATAGTCATTCTATTGCCAAGACGAGCAACGCGGCCAGTGCCGATTCTGGGTGCAACCCTTCGGGCTGGCACGAATTTTGGCCCATAACATTGTCGCAAGCCACTTACTTAGAATGACTAAGTTGCGTGTCTTGCTTCGCGTTCTGAGCCAAAATCGTGACAGCGCATCGCGCGTTTCATTATGTTACGGACTCTAAATGAACGAAGCGCAATCTGCCGCAAGAAGCACTTACACATCGCTGTGCTCTTCGGCGCTGTTCCCGCTGCACGAATGGATCAAGCGTCACGACTCGACGGCGCGCCGGCGTGCAATCGAGCAGTCGCAATGGTGGCCGCCCGAGCGCATCGAACGCCATCGGCTGGAGCGCTTGCGTGAATTTCTGCGCATCGTCGCCGCAACCGTGCCCTACTACGGGCAGTTGTTTCGAAGCAGCGCGTTCGATCCGGCAAGCATCCGTGCGCTCGCTGATCTTGCGGCCATTCCGTTTTTGACCAAGAGCATTATCCGGTCGAACCCGGAGGCGCTCAAGGCGCGCAGCATAACCGGGCTTACGCGCTACAACACGGGCGGATCCAGTGGCGAGCCGCTGGTCTTTTATATTGGGAAGGACCGCGTCAGCCACGACGTGGCTGCCAAGTGGCGCGCGACGCGCTGGTGGGGCGTGGACATCGGCGATCCCGAGATCGTGGTGTGGGGTTCGCCCATCGAGCTCGGCGCCCAGGATTGGGCGCGGTCCCTGCGCGACCGGGTGCTGCGTACCACCTTGTTGCCGGCGTTCGAGATGTCGGAATCAAGACTGGACGCTTTCGTCGCGGAGATCCGGGCTCGGCAGCCCGTGATGCTGTTCGGTTATCCATCCGCCCTCGCGCATATCGCCCGGCACGCGGCGAGCCGGGGGCACGCATTGAACGACCTCGGCATCCGCGTTGCTTTCGTCACATCCGAGCGGCTGTATCCCGAACAGCGCGAGCAGATCATGCGCACCTTCGGCTGCCCGGTGGCGAATGGCTATGGCGGTCGCGACGCGGGCTTCATCGCGCACGAGTGTCCCGCGGGCGGCATGCATATTACCGCCGAAGACATCATTGTCGAGATCGTCGACGCGGAAGGCAGGCCGCAACCGCCGGGCGCCGCGGGCGAAATTGTCGTGACCCACATGGCAACCGGGAGCTTTCCGTTCATCCGCTACCGCACCGGCGACGTTGGCGTGCTGGACGACCGCATGTGTGCCTGCGGACGGGGACTTCCACTCATCAAGGAGATCCAGGGCAGGACCACCGACTTCGTGGTTGCGCAGGACGGCACGGTCATGCACGGCCTGGCGCTGGTTTATGTATTGCGCGATCTGCCGGGCATCGCGAAATTCAAGATCGTGCAGGAAACTATCGACCATACCAAGGTGCTGCTCGCCGTGGACGCGGATTTCGATCCGGCCAACTTGGCGCGGATCAGGGCTGGCATGGCGAAAAGGCTGGGAGAACGCGTGCGGATCGACGTCGACATCGTGGCGGACATCCCCGCCGAAGCCTCCGGGAAATACCGGCATGTCATCAGCAAGGCCGTCGCGACATGAGCGGGAATGTTGAGCACAGATAAACATGGATAAGATCAACCCCGAAGATCAACAGCAGATTAGCCGCCGATGGACGCCGGAAAGATCAAGGGCAGATCGAGCCGCAGATAAACACAGATGAACACATATAGGATCAGCAATGGATTTAGGGAAGCTCTGATTAAGCCCTCAACCGTTCGCCCTGATGTATAGAAGGGTGAACGACTTTGCTCGGTAACCGCGGTGCGCGTGCCGGAAGGGGTGAGTGCGCAAACGATGGCGAAGAGCCTCCTGCGGCAATACCTCAAAACGCACGGCCACACCCTTCCCCGCCGCTGCGCGGCGACCCT
>JANNPG010000282.1:0-5190 GCA_031399805.1 Betaproteobacteria bacterium
GCGGCGCGCACGCGCGCCGCCGCGCATACCCGCCTGTTTGAAGCAAGCCTCAGCGAACTCAAAAAAGACCGCGATAGACTGTCAGCGTGAAATACGGCGATTCGACCATCGATACCATGCTCGCGCGTGAGAGGCTGCTCGCGCGGTGCGCCGCGCAACGCGACGATCTTGCCGCGCTATCGCAGGAGCTCGAAGGACCGCTGAAATTAGCCGACCGCGCGGTTGCCGGCGTCCGTTATGTGCGTGAGCATCCGCTGCTGCTGGGCGCCGCGGTAGCGGCGCTCGCGGTCGTGCAGCGGCGCGGTTTGTGGAAATGGGCGCGGCGCGGTTTTGTCGCATGGCGCGCCTACCGCGCATTCGGCAAAACAGATTTCAAGTCCGTGATTTAAGACGCGCGGGTCAGCACAGTCGAATCATCGGGATGGATCCCTCACGGATCGCCAGATTCCGCAGCGCCAGCGTCATTGCCTACCGCTCGGTTCGCGATCTCACCGATCGCGAAAAAAAACACCTGTTGAGCGAAATATTGCAGGTCAGGGGCTTGATGCCGCTGCTGATGAAGCCGCGCAACAAGCAACAGTGGACGCCGGAAGATCGCGCGGAGTTGAGGATACACCTGCGCCGTCTCTCGAATATCAGCCCGTACTTGGTCGCGCTCGCACTGCCAGGCTCTTTTCTGATGCTGCCGGCACTTGCGTGGTGGCTGGACCGGCGCCGTAACCGGCAGCAACCCGCCGCTCCGGCCTAATAGTCGGGGTCATGCCGACTCGCGAGCAGTTCGTGCGCATTATCCGCGAGCATCCGGCCCGCAGTGTTAATATCCCGCTCAGGATCGTGACCATGATGAGCCGGCGATTGCGGCGGAACAGCGACCAGCCCGTTGATTATCTGCAGGCTTGAATCCGCATAGGGAACCAACATGAAAGATCAGTCGGGCAACGCCTATAACATCGCTGACTTGCGCGAGATTGCGCGCCGCAGACTGCCCAGGGGGCTGTTTGAGTTCGTTGATCGCGGCAGCGAGGACGAGGTTGCGTTGCGCAACAATCGTTTCGCGTTTGAAAAGATAAAACTCAAGCCGCGCAACCTCGTTGACGTGTCCGGACGCACCCAGCAGGTCACGCTGTTCGGCAAGCAGCACAACATGCCGATCATCATTGCGCCGACCGGCTCCGCCGGCTTGATGTGGCACGAAGGCGAAATCCAGCTCGCGCGCGCGGCCGCGGCCGCCGGCATACCGTGCACGCTGGCTACCGGCTCGATGACGGCGATGGAGAAAGTCATGGAGCAGGCGGGTGGCACACTGTGGTTCCAGCTCTATATGTGGCCGGACCGTTCGCTCTCGCACAAGTTGATCGAACGGGCGCGGGTCGCCGGCTACGAGGCATTGGTCGTCACGGTCGACGGTGCGGCGCCCGGCAATCGCGAATACAACCTGCGCAACGGCTTTACCATTCCGTTCAGCTTTACGCGGCGCAATGTCACGGATGTGGTCACGCATCCGGGGTGGCTGCTCGGCGTGCTCGCGAAATACATGCTCACCACCGGCATGCCGCGCTACGAAAATTATCCAACCGAGCTCAAAAACAAGATCACCGCGGCGCCCATGGGTCGCTCCATGATGAGAAACGATACGCTCACCTGGGAGGATTTGCGCGTGCTGCGCAAGCTGTGGCCGCACAAGCTCATGGTGAAGGGCATCCTGCATCCGCAGGACGCCCTGCTGGCGGCGGATTGCGGTGCGGATGGCGTAATCGTGTCCAATCACGGCGGGCGCAATCTGGATAGCTCGCCGGCCCCGATCGACGTGCTGCCTGAAGTGGCGGACGCGGTTGGCCATCGCATCACGGTATTGATCGACAGCGGTTTCCGGCGCGGCAGCGACGTCGTCAAGGCACTCGCACTCGGTGCGAAAGCCGTGATGATCGGGCGTCCGACATTGTATGGAACTGCCGCCGGCGGTGAAGCAGGTGCCGCGCGTGCGATCGGAATTTTCCGTGAAGAGATCAACCGCGTGCTGGCATTAATGGGATGCCGCAGCTTGGGCGAACTCGGTCTGAATTCGCTCATTTTGCCTGAGTCCGTCGGCGGACACGCGGCAAGCAACCCGAAAGCGGCATTGCGACTGCTCGACAGTGCACGGGTCGCAGCGGAAAGCTGACTTCGTCAGCGGCCCGGTAGTTCGGAAGACATTGTATGTGGTATGTGGTCGGCCTGATCTGGATCGCGCTGATCGTCGGTATCGTCTTAACCTATAACCGCAAGCACCGGCGTCGCACCGCCGGGCACGCTGAAAAAATGGCGGCGTTGGTGCGGGATATGAAGTCCAATCCCAATATTGAGATTGCACAGGACGCTGCGGTGGCGCGACCGGCGGTCGCGGCTGGCGGTCCCGAATTCAGCAGGAAGCAGTGCTTGCTGCCGCAATCCACCGCACTGCTCTACTATGTATTCAGAACCGGTCTGCCCGATCACGAGATATTCGCCGGTCACACGCTCGCTGACGTACTCAATATCGCGCCCGCTGTGGCCGGCCCGCAGCGTGAAGAAATGCTGCACAAGCTGGCACAGCAGCGACTCGATCTTGTGGTGTGCAGCAAGCAGCTCGAAGTTGTCGCCGTCGTGATCGCAGGCAATGCCGCCACTGGTCCGCACGCGGACAACAACGGCTTTCTCGCCCAATGCCTGCAAACCGCCGGTATACGGTTACTGAGTGTCGATCCGGCTGCACTGCCGCGACACCATCAGGTTCGCGCGCTGATCTATAGCTGAGCGTTGGCTCCAAGTCGCCGGGTTACGAACGCCAGCGCGGCTGAATATTTATCAATGGTCACCCGAAGACGGTACGATTTGTCGCGACCGAATATTTCATGACGCGCAACTGGGACATTTTCTGTTCGGTCGTCGATAACTATGGCGATATCGGCGTCGGCTGGCGGTTGGCGCGCCAGTTGTCGTCGGAATTGGGACAATCCGTGCGCCTATGGGTGGACGACCTTGGGAGCTTTCAGCGCATGTGTCACGGAGCCGACCTTGCACAGGAGGTGCAGCGTGTTGCCGGAGTTGAAATCCGGCGTTGGAGCGCGGCATTGCCCGCAGTCGAGCCGGCGGATATCGTGATCGAGGCGTTCGGCGTGCGGTTGCCGGATAACTATATCGAGGCGATGGCGGCGCGCACGCCGCACCCGGTGTGGGTCAATCTGGAGTATCTGAGTGCGGAGGACTGGGTCGAGGGATGCCACGGCCTGCCTTCGCCGCATCCACGCCTGTCGCTCACAAAGCATTTTTTCTTTCCCGGCTTCACGCCCGCGACCGGCGGCGTGCTGATGGAAAAGGGGCTCGCGCAGACGCGAGACGCATTCCAGTATGATGCTGAAGCCGTCGCCCGTTTCTGGCAATCGCTCGGCGTCGCGCCGTTCGCGGATAACGCGGTGTGTGTTTCGCTTTTTTGCTATGACAACGATGCATTGGCGCAACTTGTTGCCGTGTGGTCGTCCGGCGCGGAGCCGGTGATTTGTATCGTTCCCGCCGGCAAGGCGCTGCAGCAGCTGTCGGTTATCGCGGGGCGCGGCATCGAACCTGGCGCACGGTTTATAAGCGGCCAGCTGACGATTGAAGCCGTCCCGTTTCTGGAGCTCGATCAATACGACCGCCTGCTGTGGGCATGCGACGTCAATTTTGTGCGTGGGGAGGATTCGTTCGTGCGCGCGCAGTTGGCGGCACGGCCGTTGGTGTGGCAGGCGTATCCGCAGCAGGAGGATGCGCATAGGGCGAAGGTCAGCGCATTCTTGAGCCGCTATGTGGAGGGGCTGGACGACGCGACCGCCGCGGTCGTGCGGTCGATTAACGACGCATGGAACCGCGAAGCGCGGGAGGCCGGACGTTGCTGGGAGGCGCTCGTGGCGAGGCGCAACGCTGCGGCGCTACACGCACGGGGCTGGGCCACGAAACTCGCGGCTGGCGGCAGTCTCGCAATCAAACTGGCCGAATTCGTTCAGGATCGGCTAGAATAGCGGCCTTTTAAGCTGATTGCAGCGGGACGAATCATGAAAATCGCACAGGAAATCAGGGCCGGCAACGTGATCATGCTCGGCAAGGATCCGATGGTGGTACAAAAGGCCGAGTTCTCGAAGTCCGGCCGCAACGCATCGGTCGTCAAGATGAAAATGCGCAATCTCTTGACGGGCGCGCCGACCGAGAGCGTCTACCGTGCCGACGACAAATTCGACATCGTGGTGCTCGAGCGCAAGGAAGTGACGTACTCGTATTATGCGGACCCGATGTACGTGTTCATGGATACTGAATTCAACCAGCACGAGATCGAGAAGGAGAATATGGGCGAGGCGCTCAACTATCTCGATGAAGGCATGGCGTGCGAAGTGGTGTTTTACAACGAGCGGGCGATTTCGGTGGTGATACCGCAGTCGCTCGAGCGCGAAATCGAGTACACGGAGCCGGCCATACGCGGCGATACTTCGGGCAAGGTGCTGAAGCCCGCGAAACTCAAGACCGGGTTTGTGGTGCAGGTGCCGTTATTCTGCGCAACCGGCGACAAGATCGAAATCGATACCCGTACCGGCGACTACCGGCGCCGGGTGTGACGATACAGGCCGCGAATAAAAACGCCACCTTCTGGGTGGCGTTTTTATATGGCGGCGGCATGCGCGATCAATCGCTGTGCTCCTGCGCATAGCGACGCGTCGAGCGCGTCACGAGCTGCCTCTGGCGTGTGCAGCTGAACAACGCTATCCTTAGCCTACCCTGGCGTTTAATGAACTACGATCCCGACAAACAAATTTCAGCGGAAGTAAGCCGCGTATTTCAACAAAAGAGGCGGGTCGCAAAGCGTAGAAGTTTCATTTTATTCGCTGTAGTCTGGCTGGCGCTGGCCAGCGGTTGTGTAAGGGTGCCGCATACCGGGGTAACGTCGTTAAAAGCGACGACCTTGAGTGACCTGCAGGGATATTTACTAAATCACAAAGCCGACCTTGATCAATTTAGATTGCGCGGGCCGTTTGCCGTAGCAGTGGAAATTAACTATGAACTACGCCTGTCCGCCACCGAGCGCATCGATGCGGATTTGTATTTGTCGGCATCTGCTGGCAAAGCACCCCTCGTTATTTTATTGCACGGATATGCGAGCACGAAGGAAGACCACAGCTTTCAGGCCATGCATCTGGCATCGTGGGG
>JANNPG010000470.1:0-13301 GCA_031399805.1 Betaproteobacteria bacterium
CCGGTCGCGTGCGGCGATCGTCCGCTCAAAACCGCGCTTCCTACAGCCGGTGTGAAGCTCGCATAGACGCGCCGTTCGACGGCTATTTGTTTTTCTCGCGCTACTCAGGCGTGGTCGGCGCCGGCACGCAGGCTTTCGCGCTCGCCGAAGAAGCGGCTTCGCGGTGGCTGGATTAGGGATTCGCGGCCAGGATTCTTTTTAATATCCCCGCCAATAAAAGCCATAAACCCGCAACCAGCGAAAAGGCTTTATGGTTCCTGCCATCGAGGAAGGTTCAAGTCACGACTGCCCCCACCAGGGCGAATCTGGGCACCAATGGCGGATTACAGTAGCGCAGGATTAACGTGAAACTTTACGGGCTCGCCGCCCATCGGCGGGCCCGGTAGAAGCACTGGCTAGGGCGTCCTAAGGTCGTTCGCGTACCCGATGTCGAAAGCCGATCGTTGGATTGCCGATGCGATCATGTCAGGCGTCTCCAATGAACGGCGACCCGCGACATGACAGGAAGATGCGGCAGGAATTTTCTGCTGTGTGTACGCAGACACACGCACAGTGCCCGGATTGCGAAGTAAAACTTAATGCCAGACTTTCCCTGTTTCAGGACTGGCCGCGCAAGCCGTCAAGCGACGGGGAATAACCTTTTTCTGGAGGCAAACAACCCCGCTAGCCCGAGGCCGAAAAGCAGAAGTGTGGCGGGTTCCGGGACGCCCGACGGCCCAGCACCGGGGCCTTGGTCACCGCCGCCGCTGGTCCCGACATCGGCACCACCGCCACCCGTCACGGACCCCACGCAGCCGATGGAGATCGTGTCTCCAATCAACGTCACGTTTGCCGTGGCCGACAAGAGTCTGCCGCATCCAAGTGTTAGAGCGCCGTCACTGCTGATGGTGGTCTGCGCGAGGACGTTTCCTGCGAACGAAGGGCCGTTAAGGGTCGCGAAGGTGTCGACAACCCAATATATCCCGATATTTGAACCGTCGCCTACATTTGTCACGGTAACGCTCGAGCCGCTGGCGGCGGTGGTGAGCGAGCTCGTAAACCGGAAAACCCACACCGCGCTGTCGCTGCCCCCGCCGTCGAGGACGAGCGCTCCCGACAAAAGCCCGGCGCCACCGTCATAGTTGCCCGGAGCGTACGTGCCAGCCCCGAGAAATGGGCCAGTGGACGGGAACAAAATCGTGCTACTAAGAGTGAGGATCGCAGCGTCGAGGTCAAGCTGAGCCTGCGCCGCCAGCGGGGTCGTCTGGTGTAACGGGAACCCTGCCGGCGTACCACCGGTCACCTGTCCTGTCGTGTCCGCACTCGGAACCAATGGTGTGGGGGTGCCAAAGCCAGTGATCGAAACGCCTGCGCTGACACCCACATTACCGAAGATGGTGCTCGTGAAGGTCGGGAAGTCATTGGTCACCGACGTTTCACCCAGGACCGCGAAGCTCTTCAAAGCCGCACCCAGAATTGGCACGGCCAATCCCTGGGCGGGGCTGTAAGCCAGTGCGACGAACAACGGGATTGCCAATTTGGTGGCGTTCATTTACTTTCTCCTTGCTAGCGCAACTTTTGCGGTTGAGGCAGCTAGGCTAGCCGCAAAATCAAGCGCACTATGTGCGGTGGCGAACATAACCAAACACGGCCTATGCTCATATGTTGTATAAATATGCAAGAAACATACCGTAAGCGGCATATCGTTATGATTCAGATGGTTGGAAAACGATGCGCGCTATTAAAAAGGCGGTGTGCAAAGTATTTCGACAAAAATCGTTTCATCTTGCCCGATTGTTGGGCGTGGGAAACGCCGCCGCAGCCGTATTAACTCAATAACGTCAGCGAGATAGGACGGGTCCGCTGAATCACCAGCGACTGTATAGGTTTCCGACCGCAACGGGACGTGGCGCCGAGCCGGGCGATGACACTCGACGAGGGCGGCGCCCCCACTGACAGTAACACTGAGGGCTACGGATTCGTGAGGCGACAGCATGCCTCGAAACCGCGCATGCAGTCTACTTTGTTTGAACTGAACCTATGAAGACGGGCGCAGGGGCTGAATTTTGCGTTCCCGGCATTCCTGGCAACTCAGGATTTGTCTTGTTTTTCCTTGGCTCTCTTGGCCGCTCAAACTGCTTTAGGCGCGATATAGCCTTCGGACTCCAGCAACTGAAATAACCCGCCGGCCTGCATCAACTTTCTCAGCGCGTCAGGCAGAGGCGCGGCCTTGAGCACCGCACCCGTGCGTTCGTTGCGCACCGTGTAATCTTCGAACGACACCTCGGCAACATCGCCCTCGTTGAACGCCGCGTCGATGCCGGGACATTCGAGCGCCGGAAAGCCGAAGTTCACGCTGTTGCGGAAAAAGAGCCCGTTGATCGATTCCGCAACGAGACACCCTAACTTAAGGTTGCGCAGCGAACGCGCCGCGGGACGGCTGGAACCCATGCCGAAATTGCGCCCGCCGATCAGGATGTCACCCGGCTGCACGAGATCGCTCCAGCCCGGGCGGTTCGCCGAAAACACGAACTTCACCTGCTCCTCCGGCGTCAGGTAGAACGCGCGGTTCGGCAGGATAAGGTCGGTGTTGATGTTGTCGGGAAATTTCCAGACTCTGGCTTTAAAATTCATTAGATCCTCAATCTTGAACCGCAAAGGACGCGAAGGACGCAAAGGAAGAGCGAGAAACGATAGATGAGAGACGAGGAATAACCAGGACGTAACTATCTTCGCAAAATGATGCCCGACTTCCAATTGGGTTGGTTCCATTTCTATTTTGTTTTTCTTTCTTGTTTTTCCTTCGCGTCCTTTGCGTCCTTTGCGGTGAAAGCTTTTCTTAGTTTATGAACTCGCCGGGATGCGTTATCACGCCCTTGATCGCGGACGCGGCGACAGTTGCCGGCGAGCCCATGTAGATCTTCGCGCTCGGGTCGCCCATGCGGCCCTTGAAGTTGCGCGTGCTCGCGGTGATGCACACTTCGTCCGGCCCCAGCACGCCCATGTGCCCGCCGCCGCACGCACCGCACGTCGGATTGGTGATGACGGCGCCCGCCTCGGCGAGTGTAGTGATGATGCCCGCGTGCAGCGCCTGCAGATATACCTGCTGCGATGCGGGCGTCACGATCAGCCGGCACTTGGGTGAGACCTTTTTCCCCGACAGGATTTGCGCGGCCAGGCGCAAATCCTCGAGCGTGCCGTTGGCGCACGAGCCGATGAAGGCCTGGTCGATGCGCGTGCCGGCGACCGCGCCAACGTCGCGCGAGTTCCTGAGCACCGAGTCCGGCAGCGCGACGAGCGGTTCGAGCGTGCTCAAATTGATCTTGCGCACGTCGAAGTAATCCGCATCGCGATCCGGATGCACCGGCTCGATTTCGTTCTTGCCGCACCCGCGCAGGTAATCGGCCAGCACCTCGTCCGCTTCGAACGTCGCAAACTCGCACGACAATTCCGCGCCCATCGTTGACAGCGTTTTGCGCGCGCTCATGCTCAAACTCGCGAGTGCTGCGCCGCCGAACTCGACGTTCTGCGTCGCATGATCGCCGTAAGTGCCGGCAATGTGCAGAAACACGTCTTTCGTGGTCACGCCTGCGCGCAATGCGCCGGTCAATTCGTAACGCACCGTGGCGCCGACCCTGAACCACGTTTCGCCCTTGGCCGCGGCATACATGACATCCGGCCCGCCGACGCCGCGCGCGATGCAGTTGAACGCGCCGGCGCTGCAAGTGTGCGAGTCGCTGCACACCAATACCGTGCCCGGCAAGGCGTAGCCCTGGTCCGCGACCACCTGGTGGCAGATGCCCTGCGTGCCGCCGACGTCGTGAAAGCGCGCGATCCCGAATTTCTCGACGAACTGGCGCGCCGTGCGATGCGCGCCCGCGCTCTGTATGGTCGGCGCCGGCACGCGGTGATCGAGGATCACGATCACCCGCTCGGGATGCTCCATTTTCAGCACATCCTGCCAGATGCTCGGCATGAAGTTGTTGTCGAAGAGCACCACGGTGTCCACGCTCACCGTGACGAGGTCGCCCGCCGCCACGCGGTCGCGCCCGCTTTTTTTCGCGAGTATCTTCTCGGCGATTGTCATGCCCATGACGGGGACTCCTCAAACTTACCGCAAAAACAAAATTCAGCCGCCGATGAACGCTGTTGAACGCCGATAAGATCAAACCCTCGATCGCTATTCGTCGACAACACGGAAAGAAGAGTTTGCAACATTGTTACAGCCATCTGCCTGTTTGCCGTTGTTTTGGATTCTACGTTTTTCATCGGCGTTTATCGGCGTCCATCGGCGGCTGAAAAAGGTTTTTTAATCCTGCGCCAGCGCATCAACTCGCGAACTTTTTCTCGAGTTCATCGAGTTCGCGCATGCCCATCAAGTTGTTGAGCTCGTCGAACGAGGCCAGCAGATCGGGACGGTCCACCACGCGGTTGTTCTTGACGACTTCCTCCTTGAACACCGCCATCGCGTTCATCATGCCTTTCAACGCCGCGGTTGACAGGATGCGCGGATAACTCACCCCGGCTACACCCATGTCCTGCAATTCTTTCGGCGACATGAGCGGCGTGGTGTTGCGCGAGCGCATGCCGAGCCCCATGTTGACGATGAGCGGTTTCGGCACGCCCGTCGCGACTTTCGCGATGTCCTCCTTCGACAGCAGCGCGTCGGCGTACATGACGTCCGCGCCCGCCTCGGCGTACAGATTGAGCCGGCGGATTGCCTCGTCCACGCCGTGCGGACCCGCCGCGTCGGTGCGCGACACGATTACAAAGTCGTGGTCACGCCGCGCATCCACCGCGGCCCTGACCTTCTGCACCATTTCCCCGGCGGGTATGCACGACTTGCCGGCCATGTGGCCGCAGCGCTTGGGCCACACCTGGTCCTCGAACATGAGTGCCGCCATGCCGGCTTTCTCGAACGCGCGCACCACGAAATGAACAGTCATCGCGTTGCCGTAACCGGTGTCGGCATCCGCGCGCAGCAGCAGGTTGGTGCAATCCGCGAGCCGCCGCGCATTGGCGAGATTCTCATCGAAGGTCATGACGCCGCGGTCGGCCCAGCCCATGCGGCTTTCGGAAACGCCGGCGCCGGAAATCGATGCCGTCCGGAAACCCGAGTGCTCGACGAGACGCGCGGTGTAGCCATCGTAAATTCCCGGCTGAATTAGAATTTCCGGCGCGTTGATCAAGTCCCTGAACTGCCGGCCTATGCTTGCCATGTCCCGCTCCTCGAATTGGGTGGACTGGATTATTGCATATCGCGTCAGCCGCCCTCGCCTGGCTTGAGGCCGATCGCCGTGACGAGCTTATTCCACTTCGCGGTCCTCGCGGATGCGCGCGGCAAACTCCGCGGGCGTGGCTGCATGCAATCCGGCCGCGCAGGCGAGCGCACCTGCCGCAAACAGCCCGCGCAAGGCCGGATCGGGCGCGAACCGGCGCCTGACGAGCGTGTCTCTTTCAGCCTGCATGCTTGCGCCCTGGATAACGACGACTCTATCTTCCGCCGGCCGCGATCTCCGCGGCATTCCATCCGCCGCCGAGCGCCTTGACGAGCGTCACGGCCGCGGTCAGGCGGCGGCCGCGGATGCCGACCAGCGTGCGTTCATTGTTGAGCCAGCTCGATTGCACGATAGCGACATTGAGGTAACTCACGGTGCCGGCCTTGTACTGATTGATCGTAAGGTCCATTGACTGGCGCGCGGCTGCGGCCGCCTCCGCCTGCACTTTTTCCTCGTCTTCGAGTATCCGCAGCGCGGCGAGATTGTCCTCGACCTCCTGAAAGCCGGTGAGCACCGTCTGGCGATACAGGGCGACGTTGGCGTCATAGACGGCAATCGCCTGATCGGTAAGCGCGCGGCGCAAGCCGGCGTCGAAGATCGTTTGTGCGATCGCGGGGCCGACCGCCCAAAACCGGCTGGGCCAGGTGAGCCAATCCGCAAGACTTGAATTCTGAAATCCCGCCGCACCGGATAAAGTGAGCGCCGGAAAGAACGCGGACTTCGCCACGCCGATACTCGCATTGGCCGCCGCCACACGGCGCTCGGCCGCGGCGATATCGGGCCTGCGCTCCAGCAGTTCGGAGGGCACGCTCGCCGGCATGTTCGGGATCGCGACATTAAAAGGCTGCGGCGCGAGCGCAAATACCGCCGGCGGCTTGCCGATGAGAATCGCGATCGCATGCTCGAGCTGGGCGCGCTGCACGCCGACGTCGATGGCCTGCGCCTGCGTGCTTTTCAGCAACGATTCCGCCTGCACGACATCCACTTTGCCGGCGACGCCCGCCGCATAGCGGTTGCGCGTGAGTTCCAGCGATTTCTGAAACGCCGCCACGGTGTCATCAAGCAACTGCCGTTGCTGATCGAGCACGCGCAACTGAAAATAATCAAATGCGAGTTCCGCCTGTGCCAGCAGGCGCACCGTTTCCAGGTCCGCCGCGCTCGCCTGCGCGCCGGCGACGCTGGCACTCACCGTATCGCGCACGCGGCCCCAGAGATCGACTTCGTAGCTCGCATCGAGTGCAAGAATGTAGGTGTTGGCGAGCGCCCCGGCGCGCGTGGAAGTACCAGCGGTTCGGCTGCGGGTGACCGATGCGCTCCCGGCAACACCCGGGAATAGACTCGCGCGCGCCTGCTGCACCAGCGCGCGCGCCTGGCGGAAATTCGCTTCCGCGAGGCGCACGCTCTGGTTTGAAATATCGATCTGCGTGACGAGCGCGTTCAACTGGGCATCGCCGAAGACCTCCCACCACTTGCCGCGTTTTACGTCATCGCGCGGCTGCGCGACCTTCCAGACGCCGGCTTCCTTGTAGGCGGCCGGGGTCTCGACCGCCGGCCGCACGTATTTCGGCGCCAGAGAACACGCCCCGAGCATTGCCAGCGCCGCCGCGCACGCGAACACATTTGCAAAATAAGCGCGCTGCAATTTCATTCGGCCCCCACTACGACACGGCCTGTCCTGCGGTCCCACACGCGCTGGCACGACAGGCGGAAACGATCGAGGTAAATATAAACCACCGGCGTCGTGTACAGGGTTAGCAACTGGCTCAATATGAGTCCGCCGACGATCGAAATACCCAGCGGGCGGCGCATTTCCGAGCCGTCGCCGAAGCCGAACGCGAGCGGCACCGCGCCGAGCAGCGCCGCCATCGTCGTCATCATGATCGGCCGGAAACGCAGCAGGCACGCCTCGAAAATCGCCTCCTCCGGCGGCTTGCCGGTCTTGCGCTCGGTGGCGAGCGCGAAGTCGATCATCATGATCGCATTCTTCTTGACGATGCCAATGAGCAATATCACGCCGATCAGCGCAATGATGCTGAACTCGGTCTTGAAGAGCAGCAGCGCGAGCAGCGCGCCGACGCCCGCGGAGGGCAGCGTGGACAATATCGTGAGCGGGTGCACATAGCTTTCGTAGAGGATGCCGAGCACGATGTAGACTGTGAGTATCGCCGCGAGTATCAGCCACGGCTGGCTGTCGAGCGACGACTGGAACGCGCGCGCCGTACCTTGAAAGCTGCCATGCAGGGTGGCGGGCGCGCCGATCTCCACCATCGCCGCGTTGATCGCTTTCGTCGCGTCGGAGAGAGACACGCCGAGCGGCAGATTGAAGTATATCGTGGCCGCGGCGAACTGCCCCTGATGATTGACCGCGAGCGACGTGCTGGTCGTCTCGTAGCGCGAGAATGCCGACAGCGGCACCTGGCCGCGCGTCGGCGACTGCACGTACACGCTTTTCAACGCCTCGGGACTTTGCCAGTACTCGGGCGCGACTTCCATCACGACCCGATACTGATTGAGCGTCGCGTAAATCACCGACACCTGCGCCTGGCCGAAGGCGAGATTCAACGTGGTATCGATCATTCTCGGCGTAATGCCCATGCGCGCGGCGGTCTCGCGATCGATGGTGAGTGTCGTCTGCAGGCCTTTCACCTGCTGGTCGGTGTTGACATCGGCAAGTTGCGGCACGTCCAGGAGCGCGCGGTGCAGGCGCGGCGTCCACGTTCGCAACACGTCGAGTTGGTCCGCCTGCAAGGTGAACTGATACGCCGCGTCGCCTTGCCGTCCGCCGACGCGGATATCCTGCACGGGCACCAGAAAGAGATTCGCCCCGGGCACCCTGGCGAGTTTGCCGCGCAGCCGCGCCACCACCTGGTCGGCGGAGACCTGCCGCTCCTTCAACGGCTTCAACGAGATGAACATGAAGCCGCCGTTGCGCCGGCCGCCGCCGGTGAACCCGGTCACGGTCTCGACCGCGGGATCGCTCTGCACGATCTCGATGAACTCGCTCAATTTTGGACGCATCGCCTGAAACGAAATCGCCTGGTCGGCCTGGATGCTGCCGATGATGCGGCCGGTATCCTGCTGCGGAAAGAAACCCTTCGGAATTTCGATGTACAGATAGACGTTGAGGCACACCGTGGCCGCCAGGATGGACACGATGAAGCGCGGATGCCGCAACGCCCAGCCGAGGCTTCTCTCGTAGCCGCGCAAAATCCACGCGAATACGCGCTCGCTGGCGAGATACCAGCGGCCGTGCACTTGCGCGGACGCGGGCTTCAACAGGCGCGCGCACATCATCGGCGTGGTGGTGAGCGACAGTACCAGCGACACCAGGATCGCGACTGACAACGTGACCGCGAATTCACGGAAGAGCCGTCCCACGATACCGCCCATCAGCAGGATGGGGATGAATACCGCGATCAGCGACACGCTCATCGACACCACTGTAAAACCGACCTCGCGCACACCTTCTACCGCGGCCGCGAAGGGCTTGAGACCTTTTTCCAGGTGGCGCGACACGTTCTCGAGCACGACGATGGCGTCGTCGACGACGAAACCGGTGGCGATTGTGAGCGCCATCAGCGACAGGTTGTTGAGACTGTAGCCGCACAAGTACATCGCGCCGAAAGTGCCGATCAGCGACACCGGCACCGCCACGCTCGGAATCAGCGTCGCGCGCCAGTTGCGCAAAAACAGGAACACCACCAGGATCACGAGCGCAATCGAAATCATCAGCGTGCGCTCGACGTCGCGCAAGCTGGCGCGGATGGTGCTGGTGCGCTCCATCACGACTTTCAGATCGATCGCCTGCGGGATCGATGCCCGCAGTTGCGGCAAAACCTCGTTGACGCGATCAACCGTCTCGATGATGTTGGCGCCGGGCTGGCGGTACATGAGCACCAGCACCGCCGGCTTACCGTTCGAAATACCGGCGTTGCGCACGTCCTGCACCGAATCAATGACCGTCGCCACGTCCGTCAAACGCACCGCTGCGCCGTTGCGGTAGGCGACGATCAGCGGCATATACTGGCTCGCCTTCGTCGCCTGGTCGTTGGCGTAAATCTGCCACTGGCGCTCGCCTTCCTCGACGGTGCCCTTGGGGCGGTTCGCGTTGGCCGTGTTGATCGCGGTGCGCACTTCATCCAGCCCGATCGCGTACTTGTTCAGCGCCGTCGGGTTGAGTTCCACGCGCACCGCGGGCAGCGAACTGCCGCCGACCGTGACCTGGCCGATGCCGCTCACCTGCGAGAGTTTTTGCGCGAGTATGGTCGACGCCGCGTCGTACATCTGGCCGCGGTCCAGCATGTCGGAGGTGAGCGAAAGAATCATCACCGGCGCGTCCGCCGGATTAATCTTGCGATAGGTCGGATTGCTCGGCAGCAGCGGCAACTGGCTGCGCGCGGCGCTGATCGCCGCCTGCACCTCGCGCGCGGCGCCGTCGATGTTGCGGTTCAGATCGAACTGCAGGGTGATCCGCGTGTTGCCGAGCGTGGAAGACGACGTGATTTCGGTAATACCGGCGATGCGCCCCAATGAGCGTTCGAGCGGGGTGGCGACCGTCGCCGCCATCGTTTCCGGACTCGCGCCCGGCAGCGACACCGCCACCTGCAGCGTCGGATAATCCACCTGCGGCAGTGGCGCCACCGGCAAGCGCGTGAACGCGAGCGCGCCGGCGAGCGCCACCCCGATCGTCAGCAAAGTGGTCGCGACGGGGCGCCGGATGAACGTCTCTGAAAAGCTCACGGCCTCTCCCGCTCCGCGGCCGCATCCCGCGCATTGCCCTCGACGCGATTTTCGACTCGCCGCGCGAGCCGGTCGAACGCCAGATAAATCACCGGCGTCGTAAAGAGCGTGAGGAGCTGGCTCACAATAAGTCCGCCGAACATCGTCAGCCCGAGCGGAAAGCGCAGTTCAGTGCCGACGCCGCCGCCCAGCATCAGCGGCAGCGCCGCCAGCAACGCCGACATCGTCGTCATCAGGATCGGCCGGAAACGCAGCAGGCACGCCTGGTAGATCGATTCGCGCGGCGTTTTGCCCTCCTCACGCTCGGCGTCGAGCGCGAAATCGATCATCATGATGGCGTTCTTCTTGACGATGCCGATCAGGAGAATAATGCCGATGACGCCGATGATGCCCAGGTCGGTGCGCGCCACAATCAACGCCAGCAGCGCGCCGACGCCGGCGGACGGCAGCGTGGACAATATCGTGACCGGGTGTATGTAGCTCTCGTAGAGCACGCCCAGCACGATATACATCGTGATGATGGCCGCGAGTATCAAGAGCAGTGTGCCCGTGAGCGACGCGCGGAACGCCTGCGCCGCGCCCTGGAAGCGTGTGCGCACGCTGACCGGCACGCCCATGTCCTGCTGCACCGCTTCGATGGCCTTGACGGCGTCGCCCAGCGAATAGCCTGGTGCTAAATTGAATGAAATCGTCGCCGCCGGAAACTGCCCGAGATGACTGATCGCCAGCGCGCCCGGTTTCTCGATCAGCTGCGTCACCGCCGATAACGGCACCTGCGCGCCGGTCGAACTCGGCACGTAGAGTTCGCGCAACGAGTTCGGGCCGACGCGGAACTCCGGTTTCACTTCGAGCACCACGCGGTACTGGTTCGATTGCGTGAAGATGGTCGACACCAGCCGCTGACCGAACGCGTTGTACAGCACGTTGTCGATGGCGGCGGGGGTTACTCCCAGACGGCCCGCGGTATCGCGGTCGATGGCCAGAAACGCCTGCAGGCCCTGATCCTGCAGATCGGACGCGACATCGATGAGCTGCGGCAGTTTCTGCAGGCTCTCGACGTGCCGGTGCACCCACGTGGCGAGCTCATCGGGGTTCGCCGTGTCGAGCGTGAACTGGTATTGCGTGCGGCTCACGCGGTCTTCGATGGTGAGGTCCTGCACCGGCTGCATGTAAAGCGCGA
Source organism: Betaproteobacteria bacterium (assembly GCA_031399805.1). Lineage (GTDB taxonomy): Bacteria > Pseudomonadota > Gammaproteobacteria > Burkholderiales > SG8-41 > PALSA-1004. Next base: position 11,179 of record JANNPG010000470.1, read on the forward strand.
TGCCTTCGCGCTGCGCAAGCTTCTCTTTCAACCGCCGGATGACCGCGGGGGCGCCCTCGCGCTGCGCGTGCGGCCTCAAATTGATCAGCACGCGGCCGCTGTTGAGCGTCGTGTTGGTGCCGTCGATGCCGATGAACGACGACAGGCTCTCAACCGCCGGGTCGTCCAGCACAACCTTGGCGAGCGCGTGCTGGCGCTCGGCCATCGCGGCGAACGATATCGATTGCGGCGCTTCGGTGATGCCCTGGATCACGCCGGTGTCCTGCACCGGAAAGAACCCCTTGGGCACGAAAACATACAGCACCACCGCCAGCACCAGCGTGCCGATCGCCACCCACAGCGTCGCGCTTTGGCGGTCGAGCACCCACGTGAGCATCTCGCCGTAGCGCGCGATCACCGCGTCGAACCAGCGCCCGGTCCGGCGGTAGAATTCGCCCTGTTCGGACTCCGGGGTATGGCGCAGGAGCCGCGCGCACATCATCGGCGTCAGCGTCAGCGACACCACCGCCGAGATCAGGATGGCCACCGCGAGCGTGATCGCGAACTCGCGAAAGAGGCGCCCCACCACGTCGCCCATGAACAAGAGCGGGATCAGCACCGCGATCAGCGATACGGTCAGCGAGATGATCGTAAAGCCGATCTGCTCGGCGCCTTTGAGGGCCGCCGCCAGCGGTTCTTCGCCTTTTTCGATGTAGCGCGAAATGTTTTCGATCATGACGATGGCGTCGTCGACCACGAAGCCGGTCGCGATCGTAAGCGCCATCAGCGTCAGATTGTTGATGCTGAAACCGGCGAGATACATCACGCCGAACGTGCCCACCAGCGAGAGCGGCACCGCCACACTCGGAATGATGGTCGCCGCCACATTGCGCAGGTACAGAAAGATCACCATCACCACCAGCGCCACCGCCAGCAAGAGCTCGATCTGCACGTCCCTGACCGACGCGCGTATGGTGACGGTGCGGTCGGTGAGCACCGCGAGGTCGATCGACGCCGGCAGCGCGGCCTGCAATTGCGGCAGCAACCGCTTCACGCGGTCGACGACCTCGATCACGTTGGCACCCGGCTGGCGCTGGATGTTGACGATCACCGCGGGCACGTCGTTCATCCACGCGGCGAGCCGCACGTTCTCGGCGTCTTCGATCACGTCGGCGACGTCGGCGAGGTAGAGCGGCGCGCCGTTCCTGAAGGCGACGACGATGCGGCTGTATTCCGCCGCCGAGCGCAGCTGATCGTTGGCGTCTATGGTATAGGCGCGCTGCGGGCCGTCGAAGCTGCCCTTGGCCTGGTTTACGTTCGACGCGCCGATGGCGATACGCACGTCCTCCAGGTTCAGGCCGTTGGCGGCGAGCGCCTTCGGATTGACCTGCACGCGCACCGCGGGCCGCTGCCCGCCGCTCAACGTGACGAGGCCCACGCCCGAGACCTGCGATATTTTCTGCGCGAGCCGCGTGTCGACGAGATTTTGCACTTGCGGCAGCGGCAGCGTCTTCGAGGTGATGCCGAGTGTGAGTATCGGCGTGTCGGCCGGATTGACCTTGCTGTATACCGGTGGCGCCGGCAGGTCGTTGGGCAGGAGATTGGAGCCGGCGTTGATCGCGGCCTGCACGCTCTGCTCGGCGACGTCCAGGCTCAATTCGAGATTGAACTGCAGCGTGATCACCGACGCGCCGCCGGAACTCGTCGACGACATCTGCTTCAAACCCGGCATCTGCCCGAACTGGCGCTCGAGGGGGGCTGTCACCGATGAGGTCATGACGTCGGGACTCGCACCCGGATAGAAAGTCACGACCTGGATGGTTGGATAATCGACTTCCGGGAGTGCCGAGAGCGGCAGTTGCAGGTAGGCGAATATACCCGACAGCAGAATGGCGACCATCGACAACGAGGTCGCCACCGGACGCAGTATAAAGAGCCGCGACGGATTCATGCGTCAGGCCCCGCGCCGGAGCGCGAAAGTGGTCGTAAAAATACTCAATCGCCGTTCGTGCTGAGGTATCGAAGCATGAACGGCCATGGCTCGAGGCGCGTTCCCGCTGTTCGCCCTTCTATACATCAGGGCGAACGGTAATTTGAGACCGCTACTCATTCACCCTTCTTCTCGCCCTTTTTGCGATTGCCGC
>JANNPG010000333.1:0-2688 GCA_031399805.1 Betaproteobacteria bacterium
GCGACCGCGTTCTTCGCCGCAGTCATCGCCATCGCGCGCCGCGTCGCCTCGGTCGAACTGCCGATATGCGGCGCGAGCACCACGTTTTTCAGTTCCAGGAAGCCGGGATTCAACTTGGGCTCGCCCTCGAACACGTCGAGCCCCGCCGCGCGTATTGTCCCGTTCTTCAACGCGCGGATCAGCGCGGCATCGTCGATCACGCCGCCGCGCGTCGAATTGATCAGAATCGCGCTCGGTTTCATTTTCTTCAACTCCGCCTCGCCGATGTAATGATGCGTGGCGGGCGAATACGGCATTTGCAGCACGACGAAATCGGCTTGCGCAAGCAATTGCTCCTTGGTCGCATATTCGGCGTTAAGCCAGCGCTCGACGTCCGCCGGCAGCCGGTTGCGATTGTGGTAGAGCACGCGCATCTTGAAACCGGCCGCGCGCCGCACGATTTGCTGCCCGATGCGCCCCATGCCGATGACCCCGAGCGTTGCGTGATGGACGTCGACGCCGAGCAACTGCTTCAGGTGCCAGCCGTGCCACTGCCCGGCGCGAATGTACGCCTCGGCCTCGGTGAGACGGCGCGCGGTGGCGAGCATCAGCGTCCACGCGAGATCCTCGGTGCTGTCATCCAGCACGCCCGGCGTGTTGGTCGCCATGATGCCGCGCGCGGTGCACGCCGGCACATCGATGTTGTTGACGCCGACCGCGATGTTGGCGACGACCTTCAGGCGCTGGCAGGCCGCGAGCAATGTCGCGTCAATGCGGTCGGTGAGGCAACATACGATGCCGTCCTTGTCCTTGAGACGCGCGGCGAGTGTGGCGGGATCAAACGGCGCGTCCCGCTGGTTGGACTCGACCTCGCAATGTTCGGCAAGGTAGGCGAGCGTTTCATCGAAGACTTCGCGCGTAACGAGAATTTTTGGTTTCATTGCAGACCCTGTGCATAAAGTAGCGCGGCGGCGCGACCGTCATAACGCTACAATTATCGCATAGCGCGTCTTAGGCGCGCTCGCGCCAGACGTTGCGGCAATGCGTTTCAGTCAGCCTGCACGCGGCGGCCACGCCGATCAGCGACCACGCGACGAGTACGCCTATGCCCAGCGTGTACGCTTCCGCGCTGCCGCCGGCGACCGCGCCCGCACCGTGATCGACCACCCACCCCACCAGCGGCTGCAGGATGCCGGACGCGACAAAGCCGCCGATGTTGGCGATCGCTATCGCCATGCCGGCGCGCTCCGGCGGATTGACCTCCTTCGCGATCGACCACGTCAGCGTAAAACCCGGCACCGCGAGGCCGGTGAGCACCGCCGCGATGACCGCGCCGCCCGCGCTGGGCGTCGGCAGCGCAATCCAGATCAGCCCGGTCGCGCTATAGGCCACGGCAAATGCGATCACCAGCGGACGGCGCATACCCAGGCGGTCGGACAGCCAGCCCACCATCGGCGCGCAGCAGGCAAATGCGATCAAGGTCAGCGCGGTGTAACGCCCCGCTTCCACCGGACTCATGCCATGCGCGTGAATAAGAAAGGGCGCCGCCCACAAACCGATAAACGTCATGTACGCGCCGGAGATGCCGACGTTCACCCAGAACGGCGGCCACGTCGCGGGGTTCGCCGCAACCGCTGCCAGCGCGCTGCGCCAGTCGCCCGTCACGACGCGCACGGCTTGCGTCTGCGGGGCTTCGCGCACGAAATACCAGATCGCCAGCGCCAGCACCAGCGACACCGCGCCCAACGCAATGAAGACGCTGCGCCACGACACGATAGTAATCAGCCACGCGAGCGGCGCGGTCGCCGCGAGTGCGCCGACGATGCCCGAAACGTTGGCAGCACCCACCGCCGTCGCAAAGCGCCGCTCGTGAAACCAGTTCGAATGCAGCTTGAGCGTGCATACGAACACGCCGGAGACGCCGAGGCCGACGAGCGTGCGCGCAATCGCCGCGGCGGTGAAACTTTCGGCGAGCCCGTAGGCGATCGAGCCGGCGCCGGCAATCAGCATGCCGATGGTCAGTGTGACGCGCGGACCGTGCGTGTCGGCAAGCACGCCGGACGGCACCTGCATCAATGCATAAACGTAAAAATACGTGGCGCCCAGCGTGCCCAGCGCCGCCGCGCCGATTGCGAACTCGTGCTGCAGATCGGCCGCGATCGCGCCCGTCGACACGCGATGGAAAAACGAAATGAAGAACGCGCAGCAGCCTAGCGCGAAGGCGCTCCAACGCCACCACGCGAGCTGGCGCAACTGATCAGTGTCGGTTTGCGCATTCATTCATTGAACCGGCTAAGCGTCGTGAGAACGGCGACACGCCATGCAAACGCGCGCCTCAATTTCGCAGCGAACGCCGCGGCGTTCGACTTAGGGAAGCTCAGACAAAGACCGGGTTTGTTTCGTCCGCTGCCAAAATCCGCCGGCCAATCCGGTTGCGCCGGTCAGTCGTCTTCCGACTGGAGCGACTGCCAGAGGTCGATCAGCATCATCGCAATGCCGATCAGAATGATCACGCCAAGCGCGATGTCCTTCAGTTTGAACACCACCGGACTGAGAAACGCGAGCATCAGCGCGACGGCCACGATGGCGGCGAAGATCTTGATCGGCATTTTCCGGTTCTCCTGTTGTGTGCGTCAGTCCGCCTGGACCCGCGCAACGAGCCAGCGCGCCGTGCGCAGCAGGCGCGCGTCATCGTCGCGCCGGCCGACC
>JANNPG010000387.1:0-1889 GCA_031399805.1 Betaproteobacteria bacterium
AGCCCAACACCGACGTATTCAACATCATCCGCGCCAACGTGCGCGTTCCCGACCAGGTCATCGGCGACATCCACGCGATGATGGCCTCATGCGCCGTCGCCGCCAACCGGCTGACCGGCTTCATGGAGGAAACGGGCCTTGCGAGCCTGAACGAGCTCGCCTCGGCGATCCACGATTTCACCGAAAGCGCCGTGAGAAAACGCATCGAGGAAATTCCCGACGGCACTTACCGCTACGAGTACGCGATCGACGGCTACGATGAGCCGCTCAAGATCGCCGCCGCGCTCACGGTCAAGGGCAGCGACATTCACATGGACTACACCGGGTCGTCGCTGCAGGTGGAGCGCGCGATCAATTGCCCGCTCGTCTACACGAACGCGTTCACGGTCTATCCGCTGATCTGCGCGATCAACCCGCAGGTGCCCAACAACGAAGGCATGCTGCGCCCGTTCACGGTGACAGCGCCCGCGCGCTGCATACTGAACCCCGAATACCCCGCGGCGGTCGGCGCGCGCAACCTGACCGGGCATCTGCTCACTACCGCGGTATTCGGCACGCTCGCGCAGGCGCTGCCCGCGGACAAGATTGCCAACCGGCTGCTCGCCGACAGCGCGTCGCCGCGGCCGCATATCGTCGTGACCGGGGAGGACGACGCGGGGCGGCCGTTCTCGTCGATGATGTTCATCGCGGGCGGCATGGGCGCGCGGCCGAACAAGGACGGCATCCCGTGCATTGCTTTCCCGTCTTCGGCGCGCAACACATCGGTCGAGATCCTGGAGAATTCCGCGCCCTTCATGATCGAGCGCAAATCGGTGCGCGAGAATTCCGGGGGCCGCGGCCGCTACCACGGCGGCGACGGCCAGATTTTCGAGCTGCGCGTGCGCTCGAAAAACGGCGCGAGCATCGCGGTCTTCAGCGACCGCTCGCGCTTTCCGCCGCGCGGCATGGACGGCGGCGAGCCCGGCGCCGGCACCGAGATCAAGGTCAACGGCAAGCCTGTGCCGACGAAGGGCACGGTCAGGCTCAAAGAGGGCGACGTGCTGACGGTGCTGTCACCGGGCGGCGGAGGTTACGGCGCGGCGGTTTAGGTCGGCGTCTTAGCGTATCGTCGGCGGAATGCTAGTTGTGTAGACGTATGTGTAAGGAGTCACTCATGGCCACCGATCTTTCCCTCGACCCTAAGCTGGTTAAATGCGCTTTGGAAGTGAGTGGCGAACGGACCAAGAAGGCCGCGGTTACCCGTGCGCTGGAAGAGTTCATCGCCCGCCGCAGGCAGAAACGTCTGGTCGATTTGATGGATAAGCTCGAATGGGATAAGTCGTTCGACTACAAGGCCGAGCGTTCCCGCCGGTGACGCTGTTCGTCGATACCAGCGTCTGGTCGCTCGCTTTCCGTCGCGATGAGCCTTCCACCGCCCCGGAAGTACGCGCGCTGCGCCGCGCCCTTGAAGGCGGCGAAACCATCGTGACCACCGGACTGATCTTGCAGGAATTGTTGCAAGGGTTCTCGGGTCCGCGCGCGCGCAAAGACATCATCGACCGCTTCGCGGCCCTGCCGCTCCTTGCGCCGGACCGGCAGGATCACATCGACGCAGCAGAAATACGCAATCGCTGCCGTCGCGCCGGTGTGCAGGTTGGCACCATAGACGCCTTGCTCGCGCAGCTATGCATTCGTCACAAACTGACGCTGCTGACGACTGACAACGACTTTGTCAGGGCCGCCTCGCACTGCCCGCCGCGAGTGTGGGGACACGACCGCTAACGCCTTGCATGCGGCCGATTGCGCCGGCGAATAATTAGGGTCCGTGAAACTTTACTGTGGCGCGCTCTAGAAATCTAACACTGACCCGAATGGCACTTACTTAGCGAAGAAGAAAAAGAGCTGAACAC
>JANNPG010000404.1:0-2559 GCA_031399805.1 Betaproteobacteria bacterium
CCTGTTGGTGGCGACGCCCTGGCACCTGCTGGCCGCGGCATGCGATACCGTGTTTGCGCTGGCGGCGGCGGCGCGCGCCGTGCCTTACGCTGCGGCAGCCTATTCTGTGGATCCTGCACGCCTCGTACGCGTGGCTCGTGATTTACCTCGGGATGCGGGCGCAAGGGATGAGGCCCTACGCGCGCGGCCGTAAGAGTCCCTACGCCAGAATGTTCTCGACCTGCTCCTGGCGCAGCAATTCGTAGACGAAGGCTTCCAGTTCCGGGCCGAGCGCGTCGCGCGCAGAAATGATGCCGACGGGACGCCCATCCTCGACCACCGGTACATGACGGAATTTTCCGCCGTACATCATGTGCAGCGCCTCGGAGAACGGCTGATCGGGTTTGACCGACTGCGGATTGCGCGTCATGACGTCGGCGAGACGCGTGGTTTTCACGTCGAGATCCTCGGCCACCACGCGAAACAGCGCGTCGCGCTCGGTGAAAATCCCGGCGAGCTTGCCGTTTTCCACCACGATCACGGCGCCGATGTGTTTCTCCCTCATCAGGCGCGCCGCGTCGCCAACAGTTGTGTCAGCGGGAGCGGTGACGATTTCCTGGTCCTCGATGATCGTTCTGATCAGACGGTCAGACATGACGGGCCTCCGGTCGCGCGAAAATAAAAAAACATGAAGCCGCAGCCCTTGCCGGCCGCAGCTTCTGCGTAGTTTCGAGTTTGCCTGAATCCGGCGTGGGAAATCATGCTACCCCCGCCGCCCGCGGTGGTCAATTACGAAATAGTCACACCGGCGGACCGCGCATCCGCGGTTCGCGCCACCCGCACCCAAAAGTCAGGTTTGCGGCACTTCCTGCGGCATTTCCCTGAGAAATACCGGCAGATCCATCGTCGGCGCGCGCGCCGGCACCTGGAAAAACATATCGCAGACGAAGCCACGGTGATAACTCGTGTGATTCACGACGTGCAGCAGGATCTCGTTGCGCGTCATCTCGCCGGCGTTGCCGCCGATCAGCGTGAAGCTCACCTTTTCAGCGAGCGCGGCAGCGGTCAGGCCGTCGCACCATGCTATGTACCACTCGTCCATCGCCTGCTGCATGCGCCACAGCTCCGCCAGCGGCGGATAGTCGGCGGTATTGCGCGCGGCATAGCCGTGCGCGCGCCCTTCGAGGTGGCCCCGCCAGATGGCATCGATCACATAGTTGTGGTTGAGCGTATGCACCATGTTTTTAAAGAGACTCTTGCGTTCTTTCGTGGCTTCGCCTGCGGGCAGCGCGGCAACGGCATCGAACATGACCTGGTTGGACCACGCGTTGTAGCGCGTAAGCATGCGGGCGGTGCGCATCATCATGAACCTCGCGAAATCGATCGAACCAAAATAAACTCTGCTCTGCTATCCTTGCGGCTGCAGACGCGATGATGGCCTTGCGGCTGCGGCGTGTCAAAAAAGCGCTGGCCGCATGCGGCGGGACGCGCGGACGCCAGCGGCCGCCCTGATGAAAAATTGTGCACGCGGACGCGCGCCCGTGCGTTAAGCTGTCGTCGTCGCTGCGGCAGACGCAATGCCGTATTTAAACCTGAGGGGGAACTCGCAATGCCCAAATTCCTGATTGTGCACGGCGCCGGTATGAACATGCGCGGCAAGGCGCAGATCGACATCTTCGGCCCGATGACTTTGCCCGGGTATGACGAGCATATCCGCAAATACGCCTCCGAGCTCGGCGTCGGGATCGATATTTTTCACTCGAACATCGAGGGCGAAGTCATCGACAAATTCTATGCGGCGCATGACAGCGGGGTCGACGCGGCGATCATCAATCCGGCCGGCTACACCACCGGCCACCCTGCGCTGATGGCGGCGATCGCGCAGGTGCGCTTTCCGACCGTCGAACTGCACATCTCGAATCCGGCGCGACGCGGGCGCGAGTCCGAAATCGCGCGGGTATGCCGCGCGGTGGTGACCGGCTGCGGCATTTTCGGTTACAACCTCGCGATGCGCGGGATCCTTGAAATCCTGGCGGCCAAGCCGGGCGGCGCCGGAAAAAAATAGCACACGCGCGGCATGCAATAGCGGATGCGCTACCGCTATTTCGGGAACCAGGAAAAGGAGAACAGAGCCATGCATCGCATCACGCTCGTCACGGGTGTCTTACCGCTCCTGCTCGCCGCCGCCGGCGCGCTGGCGCAATCCTATCCGGCGCGGCCGGTGCGGCTCGTCGTGCCGTTTCCGCCCGGCGGCAGCAACGACATCGTCGGCCGGGTGGTTGCCGCGGGACTGGGCGAGCGGCTGGGCAAGCAGATCATCATCGACAATCGCGCCGGCGGCAATTCAATCATCGGCAGCGAAATCGTCGCCACCGCGCAGCCGGATGGTTATACGTTGCTGGTAATCTCCACTTCGTTTACGACCAACCCCGTCATTCACAAGCTGCCGTATGATCCGCTGAAATCGTTTGCATGGGTCGCGATGCTCGGCGTCGGGCCCAATGTGCTCGTCGTCAACCCCGGCCTGCCGGTGAATTCGGTGAAGGAGTTGATCGCGCTGGCGAAGGCGAAGCCGGGGCA
>JANNPG010000418.1:0-3540 GCA_031399805.1 Betaproteobacteria bacterium
GGCTGAGCAGCCGCTACTGACCACCATACCGTACCACCGGCCCGACAAACCTTTTCAAGGTGAACTATGAGTGTCCCACGAACGCTGAAACTTGGTCACGTTAACGTCAAAAAAGTGTCCTACGAACGCTGAGACTCGCCCCATCACTCATTACCGGTTTCATCACTCCAGTTTGATCCCAGCGTTCTTCACAACCTTGTCCCATTTCACGAGTTCCGCCCTGATATAAGCGGCAAATTCGTCGGGGCGGCTGCCGACCGGCTCGGCGCCGTCAGCCGAGAGCCGTTCTTTCATCTCCGGCAACAGCAGAACCTTCGCGGTCTCGGCCTGCAGCTTATTGACGATATCGCGCGGCGTCCCCGCCGGCGCAAGCAGCCCGTACCACTGGATCGCCTCATAACCGGGAGCGCCAGACTCGGCGATGGTCGGGATGTCCGGCAGGCCCGCCGCACGCTTGCCGCTGGTGACGCCGAGCGCGCGCAGCTTGGCCGCTTTGATATGCGGCAGTGCCGTCAGCACGTTCGGCATCGACAACTGCACCTGTCCCGCCAGCAGATCTGTCGTGGCCGGGCCCGAACCTTTGTACGGGATGTGCGTAATGGTAATGCCGGCCATGGTGCGAAATAGCTCCATCGACATATGCGGCGAGGTGCCGTTGCCGTTGCCGGCCGAGCTGTAATTGAGCTGCCCGGGACGCGTTTTGGCGAGTGCAATCAGTTCGCGCACGGACTTCACCGGCAGCGCCGGGTGCACGACGAGGATATTCGGCAGCGACGCGCCCAGCGTGACCGGCGTGAAATCGCGCAGCGTGTCATACGGCGGTTTCCGGTACATCACCTCGTTAATCACGATCGCGCTGGCCGCCATCAACAGCGTATAGCCGTCGGGCGCGGACCGCGCGACACTTTCGATGCCGATAATCTGGCCGGCGCCGGGACGATTCTCGACGACAAACTGGTGGCCCAGATTTTCGGACAGCTTCTGCGCGACGATGCGCGCGAGAATGTCGGTACCGCCTCCGGGCGACGACGGCACGATGATGCGCGCGCTTTTCGCCGGATAAACCGCGCCCGAACCTTGCGCGACGGCGCCGCCGGCGTACGCTGCCAATACGATCAGCAACGCGTCTCGCTGCATAATTCGAAATTGCATGGCGCCCCTCCTGAATATTATTTCCGCGCAGAATTTGATTTTTCGCCAAGCAGCGCACGCGCCGTCCGGCTACAGATAGCCTCGCGCTCGTCCGCGGTGAGTCCGGGGACCGCGTCGAGCGCGGCGAGCGGCGCCTCGTAACCCATGTTAAACGGATTGTCCGTGCCAATCACCACGCGATCTGCCCCGACCATGTCGATCAGGTGGCGTGCCGAGCGCGCATCGTGCGTCAGCGCATCGAAGTAAAAACGCCGCAGCATGGCATACGGAGAAGACCTGGTTTTCACGCTGGCCGCGGGACGGTGCTGGTGTCCGCGCTCGAAACGACCGATCTGATACGGCACGTAGCCGCCGCCGTGCGCGAGCACAACGCGCAGCGTCTTCAGGTCGTCGAGCGCGCCGCTGAACATGAGGTGCGCGACCATGAGTGTCGTGTCGAGCGGGTAACCGACGGTGTTGAAGAGTTCATAGCCATCCATCCCGCCCTTGGCCGAGCAGGCGTAAGGGTGCGCAAAAATGAAACAGCCGAGCTGCTCGATGGTTTTGAGCAACAGGCGGAATTTGTCGTGGGCAAGCTGCTCGCCTTCGATCGACGTGCCGATTTCAACGGCCTTGAACCGGTATTCTTTTACGACGCGTTCGAGTTCGACGATCGCCGCGTCCGGATCCTGCATCGGCAGCGTGGCCATGCCGCGCAGACGGGCCGGATGCTGCGCGACCATTTGCGCGATGCCGTCATTGCTCAACCGCGCCGCCGCCAGCCCCGCCTCCGCGCTCAACGCATAGAAATAAATCGGCGGCGCCACCGACAGCACGGAAATAGCCAGCCCCATCCGGTCCATCGCTGCGAGCTTGGCATCGACGTCGTAGAACTCGCGTTCCATCTCGCTCAATTGGCCGCGGCGCTCGAAATAGAGCTTGCCGTCACGCGCTTCTATTTTCATGCCGAACCGCGCCGGGTCGCGGCGCATGACGTCGACGATAGTGGGCGGAATGACATGGCTGTGCAGATCGATGGCGTTCATGTGGTCGGATTTTTTCCCGCGCGATTGTTGTGCTTCACCGCTAGTCGGCCTTGATGCCGGCGGCCTTGATCACTTGCGCCCACTTGGCCGTGTCGCTCCTGAGAATGGCGCCGAATGCCTCCGGCGTGTTGCCCACCGGCTCGGCGCCGTCGGTGTTCAGCACGGTTTTCATCTCGGCCGAATGCACTGCCTTTGTTACTTCCGCGTTGAGCCGCGCAATGATCGCAGCGGGTGTCTTCGCCGGCGCGAGCATGCCGTTCCACGGGCCGTGGTCGTAACCCGGCACGCCGGACTCCGCGATGGTCGGTGTGTCCGGCGCCGCGGGCGACCGCTGTGCGGTCGTCACTGCAACTGCGCGCAATCAGATCGGCGACCGTTTTCACCGGCACCGCGGGATGCACCGTCAGCATATTGGGAAACGCCGAGAGCTGCGTGACCGGCGCCAGATCCCGCAGCGGGTCGAACGGCAAATTCTTGTGCAGGGTCGGATTGATCGTGATCGACGAAGCGACGACCAGCAGCGTGTAACCGTCGGGCGGGGCCTTGGCGACAAGGTCAGTTCCGATGATGCTCCCCGCGCCGGGCCGGTTGTCCACAACGACCGGCTGCCGAAACGCATCGGCGAGCTTCTGCGCCACCAGCCGCGCGACCAGATCGGTCGACGCGCCAGGCGGCTGCGGCACGACGATGCGGATCGGCTTCGCCGGATAACCTGACTGCGCCTGCGCGCTTACGGCAAAAGCAAACGCGCAACCGCCGATGAACGCCGATCGGCAGTTAGCCTGGATTTTCTGGAGTTTCATGCCTGCAGCAGCGGACGCAATTGGCGCACGTCCGTCATGCGTTCCATGCGCCACACCCTGGCGATCAGCGCCTCCGCGCGGCGCGCCCCGAGGGTCGGTGTCAGCAGTTCACGCGCTTTCGCCGCGACGTCGTCGCGCGACATCGGGTTGGTTGCACTGCCGCGTACCGCTTTGGTGTGATGTCGCAGCCGTGCGCCATTACGCGTGGTGATTTCGACTATGGCCTGGGTGGTTTTCGTTTTACCCAGCGCGGCGCTGCCTTTGATCTCGATGCGCTCGCGCAGCCGCAACACGGCCGGATCACGCACGCGCTTTGCATCGTGCGACGACGCAAAGTCGATGTCGCCGTCGATCAGCATCAGCGCCGTCAGATGCTGGATGTTGATATCGGCCATCCGGCGTCCGCTGACTGTGCGCGCGCCCAGCACGATCGCGCGCAGGAGCTGAGGGCCGCTGCAACGATTACGCTCGGCGAGCGCCGCATTCGCGGCCGAGGTTACGACGCGGGTGCCGACGATGCAGGCCTCGGGCACGCCGCCAAGTGCCGCGACATACTCAAT
>JANNPG010000480.1:0-10218 GCA_031399805.1 Betaproteobacteria bacterium
CGCACAAGTTGAAGTCGGGCAAGGGATTCGACCTCGAGGACTTCAAGCAGCAGATCGGCCAGATGAAAAAAATGGGCGGCGTGACGGCAATGCTCGACAAACTGCCTGGGCAGCTGGCGCAGGCGGCCGGCAAGGCGCAGATGGACGACCGCCAGATTCGCCGCATCGAAGGCATCATCAATTCGATGACGCGGCAGGAGCGCGCCAAGCCCGAATTGCTCAAAGCTTCACGCAAGCGCCGCATCGCGGCCGGCGCCGGCGTGAGCGTGCAGGAGGTCAACCGGCTGCTCGCGCAGTTCGAGCAGACGCAGAAGATGATGAAAATGATGGCCAAAGGCGGGATGGCTAAAATGATGCGTTCGATGAAGGGAATGTTGCCCGGGATGCGGTAGCGCGGGCGCCACCGCATGATCGGATTGAAGGATGACAAGGGTCGGCGCGGAATAGGGTATCTAGACACCGTTTTTCGGCGGTCTACATTAAAGTTACGCACCCCCATGCGTGGCCGCCTTCGCGGGCTTCAAGCTATCAGCGTGTAGCTTTCAGCCATAAGCGTGAAGCAGGCGCGGCTTCGCCGCGCTGGAAGACTGGCCGCTGAATGCCGATATCGGACTGCTATCACGCTTGCGCTACAGCCAAAAACTAGCGTAAAATCACGCCCTTTCCGCATTTTCAGGGTCGGATTTCCCATGGTAGTGATCAGACTGGCACGTGGCGGCGCCAAAAAGCGTCCGTTTTTTAATCTGGTGGTTGCGGATTCGAAGCGCGCGCGCGATGGCCGCTTCATCGAGCGCATCGGTTTTTACAATCCCAAAGCGCCGAAAGACCAGGAAACGTTCCGCTATCAGGCCGAGCGGCTTACTTACTGGCAGAGCAAGGGTGCGCAAATCAGCGACACAGCGGCACGCCTGGTCAAGCAGTTCGGCGCAAAACCCCCTGCCTGAGCGCATGGTGGTAATGGGGCGGGTGACCGCTCCGTTTGGAGTCAAGGGTTGGGTCAGGATCCATGCCCTCACCGCGCAACCGCGCAATCTGTGCGATTACCCCGTGTGGTGGCTGGGGCGCGAGGGTGAATGGCGCGAAATGCCGGTCGTCGCGGCAAGGTTGCACAGCAACACACTCGTGGCGCAGTTGGCGGGTATCGAGGATCGCGAGGCGGCAGCCGCACTGAAGGGGCAGGAAATCGGCGTCCCGCGCAGCCAGTTGCCGGCGGCGGCACGCAACGAGTTTTACTGGGCCGATCTGGTCGGCCTGAAGGTCGTGAACATGGAGCAGCACGAATTGGGGCGCGTTGCCCGCATCGTGCAAACCGGCGCGAATGACGTGCTGGTGGTGGCGGACGATAGTGATGGCAAGCGCGGCGATGGTAACAAGCGCGAAGAAGCGCGCGAGATACTGATACCGTTCATCGCCGATGCGATCAAGGAAGTGGATGTCGCAGCGGGGGTGATCGCCGTGGACTGGGGCAGGGATTACTGATGCTTCAGTTCGACGTAATAACGTTGTTTCCGCAGATGTTCGACGCGGTGGCCGAGGCGGGCGTCATTGGCCGGGCGCGGGAAAAAGGGATCTATCAGCTGGTCGCGTGGAATCCGCGCGACTTTGCGCAGAATGCATACCGCACGGTCGATGACCGGCCGTATGGGGGCGGCCCCGGGATGGTGATGATGCCCGAACCGCTCGGCCGCGCGGTGGCGGCGGCGCGGCAGCGGCAGAAAAGCGCGGGTGTGAGAGAGCCGCGCGTGATACACCTGACGCCGCAGGGACGGTTGCTCAATCACCAGGTGGTGATGGATTTGGCGGGACAGCAGGGCCTGGTATTGCTGGCCGGACGTTACGAAGGCATCGACGAGCGCGTGGCGCTGCGCGAAGTCGACGACGAAATCTCGATTGGCGATTACGTGCTCTCGGGCGGCGAGTTGGCGGCGATGGTGGTGATCGACAGCGTCGTGCGCCAGTTGCCGGGCGTGCTGGGGGACGCGGAATCGGCGAGCCAGGATTCGTTCGTAAGCGGGCTTCTGGATTGCCCGCATTACACGCGGCCCGAGCAGTATGCGGGACAGACGGTGCCGCCGGTGTTGATGTCGGGCAACCATGCCGAGATCGGCCGCTGGCGGTTAAAGCAGGCGTTGGGCAGAACGTGGCAGCGCAGGCCGGATTTATTGAGTAAGCGCGTGCTGTCGGATGACGAGAATAGGTTGCTCGAAGAATTCAAGCAAGAACTCAGTGGAGCATGACGATGGATCTTATACAGAAGCTCGAAAGCGAAGAAATCGCCCGTCTCGGGAAAAATATTCCGGACTTCAAAGCCGGCGACACGGTGGTGGTTAACGTCAATGTAGTCGAAGGTGACCGCAAGCGCGTGCAGGCCTACGAGGGCGTGGTGATTGCCAAGAAGAGCCGCGGGCTGAACTCGGCTTTCATCGTGCGCAAAATCTCGTCCGGCGAGGGCGTCGAGCGCACCTTCCAGACCTATTCGCCCCTGATCGCATCGATCGAGGTCAAGCGCAAGGGCGACGTCGGCCGCGCGAAGCTCTACTACCTCCGGAAGTTGTCGGGCAAGGCCGCGCGCATCAAGGAACGCCTCGAGGTGCGCACCGCGGACGTACTGCCGCCGGTTGAAAACGAACCAGCGCAAGCGGACGCGGACGCCAAGCCATAAGTTTTTGCCGGCGGCCAGTCGAAAGGCGGCGCAAGCCGCCTTTTTTATTGCTCGCGCCGCCTGGGTTCGCGCGAGCTATCCCGCAGTTCGAATGGATGCGCAGGAGCGTGAAAGACGCGGACAAACTTGAACTGATCCGTCGTGAAATTTAGAAGCTCTAATCAAAAAAATCCCAGGCGCACCTGCTGCGGTACGGGGAACAGTCAGTGCAGCCGCTGGACAAGCTTCATCTTGCCCACTCGCGCGACCTCGTGATAGCGCTTATCGCCATGCAACATTTCGTCGTAGTATCGCTTGGCGCCTTCATATGAATCCGACGCGACATCATCGAAGGCAACCAGCGCTTCTACGACGAGGAAGCGCGACCACATTTCAAAATCTGCTTTAACGGCGTCATAGGAATGATCGCCATCGATAAATAACAACCTGATCGGTTTATTCCAGCTTTGGGCCGCTTGTTGTGATGTGGCTACAATCGGTTCGACGTAATCAAGCAACCCCACGCTGGTCAGGTTATCGACGAACGCGTGATAGGTTGTTCCCTCGTCACGGATGACAGGACGGTCCTTAAGCGCCGGTCCGCCGTCAAACGGATCTACGGCGTGCACTTTCTCCCGTCGTGTCGATTTGCTGCCGGCGGCCAACCAGCACGTGGATTTCCCCATCCAACTGCCGATTTCGACAATTTCCCCCGCACCGGGGCCGTGTGCCGCCATCAGCATCAACGCATAACCCTCGGGCCCGGACAACCAGCCCTGAATGTGACGGAATCGCTCTTCCATCTGGGCATACTCGGAGACGACCAGCAGTTTATCCACAATCCCGGACGTCATATCACGTGCCTGTCATTATTGTATCGTCGCGCCGGGAGACAATACGCTGCTCGCGCGCCGGCCGGCAGGAACTTATTCATCTCGCGATTCGTGCGCCCACAAGGATTGCTCACCGGATTATTGCACTTTTCCTGGCGTGACGAAGGAAGGAAACAGACGCCATTTATCTGAACAGCGCCATTATCCGCGCATCCAGCGCGCCGTCGTTGGCCGAGCGCCACCGCTCAAAATGCTCATTGGTTTCGGTCATCATTTCCAGCGTTTCATTGTCCGCATTACCGAGCTTTAGCGCGCGCTCAATCATGCTCACCACAACATCTTCCAGCGATTTGATCAACCACGCGGAGTCTATGTCCGCAACGTCCTTCGCCAGCATGGCCGCGTGCGATAAAGCGTAGATCCCGTCAAGCCAGCGCGACCCTCCGCTTAGATTGGTCGAGAGCGCGTCTACCAGCGCGTTACGCTCGTTGGCGGCCAACGCGGGAAAATAAATATCGACAACCTTATGCCGCACAATGCGACCGGAGGCGGCGCACTGAGCGGACGATTTTCTCGTCATGGCTTCGCCGTGCCGTCGATAACGCGTTAGTACGAGCGGGAGATTTTCAAAACGCATTCCCGCGCGCATCGCGTCCACCCATAGTGCATAGTCGGCACCTACCCCGATGTCCGGCGAATAGCGAATGCGCCCTTCGCGCAGCGGGGCGAGTTTCATGCAGATCGTGGGATTGGCAAGAGGGCAGACGAAGAACAGGAGGGCTGCTTTGATCTTGGCATCACTGGACGGAAAAAAACATAGTCCCTGCTCATCGCCGAAGTATTCGATCGCTCCGCCAACGATATCGGGACCATCCGCCGCATCGAGCCGGTTAACCTGCTTCTCGAAACGGCCCTCTACGGCGATGTCGTCCTGGTCGAGCAATGCCAAATAGCGGCCTTGCAGAAGAGGCACGCTCTGCTGACGCGTTACAACCACTCCGAGGTTCGTTGAATTCCGGAATAGCCGCAGGGCAGGATGCCGGATGGATTCGACAATGCGGACGGTGCCGTCGGTAGATCCATCGTCGACTACGATAACCTCGAGATCCGCAAAGCCATTATCCAGCACCGACTCAATCGCCTCGCGCACATAGTTTTCACCATTGTATGCTGGTATGAAGACGGACAGCAGCGGAGTTCCGGACCTCATGGAAGCGGCCATCATAGTCGGGACTCGGCCTTCCAAAGGTCGCTTAAGTACTCGTGGTTACGGGTGTTGACCCAGCTCGTGCGCAGTTCGACCGGCTGATCGTGATAAGTATAAGCGACGCGCTTGATGACCAGCACCGGCGCGTCGAGGCTGACGCCGAGCACGCGTGCGATGCGCGCGTCGGGAAGTGCTGCGGACAGCCGCTCGCTGATGCGCACCACGTTGAGGCCATAGCGCGACTGATAGAGTCCGTAAATCGTGCCTTCCCGCGCGCTGAACGTGTCCGCGCTCAAATCGGGAAAGCGCGTCACCGGGATACGCAGCTCGTCGAATATGACCGGCTTGCCCGCCAGTTTCAGCACGTTCTGTATGCGATGGACGCGGTCGCCGCGTTTGAGTCCGAACTGCAACGCGGCCTCGCGGTCCGCTTTGCTTGTCTGCAACGACAGCAACTCGTGCGTGGGCGGCTCTTTACCACCGACCTTGCTGACCATGTGAAAAAAATAATAGAACTGGCGGTCTTCGGTGTGGGTGGTGACGAAGGTGCCCCGTCCCTGCTGACGGACCACGATTTTCTCCGCCACCAGTTCGTCGATCGCCTTGCGGATGGTGCCCACCGAAACCTTGAAGTGCGCGGCCAGTCGCGATTCGCTGGGGATCGCGTCGCCCGGCTTCCATTCGCCGGCAATGAGGCTGCGCGTAATGCGGTTTTTGACTTCCTTGTAGAGGGGGTTGACGGTCAGATTGCCGCCCGCCAGGGTATGCACCATGGTTCACTCGCCGCGGATAAGCCGCGCGGGATAATTTTACCATCGGCCGCCCGCCATCATGTAGGTCATATAGTTGACTCATATTCAAGGCGGCCTGTAGTATCGCCCGCAACTGACAGGGATGTTCTGATCAGGCTTTCATTTGATCAAGGCTGCTCTGAAGTGGGGGAACGCACACAAGCCGGCTTATGCCACTTGTTCCGGGACTCCATACTAATTACCATGGTCGCCCCGCGCAGGGGATTTCATTTTTTCCGAGATCAGGAGTTCGCATGATTCACTTTGTATTGCACGATCCCAAGGATACCGTTGCGGTGGTGGTGGTCGAGGGCGTGAAGGCCGGCCACGACCTCACCGGCTGGATCATGGACGAGGACCGCACCATCGTGTTGAAGGCGCAGCAGGATATTCCGATCGGCCACAAGCTCGCGTTGAAAGACGTGAAGAACGGTGAGACGATCATCAAGTACGGCCACGACATCGGCAAGGCGGTCGCCGACATCAAGGCGGGCGCGCACGCGCACGTCCACAATATCAAGACCAAGCGCTGGTAGGCGCAAAGAGGAGCGAGCATGATTTCAAGTAAAACGACTTTCCAGGGTTACCGCCGCGAAAACGGCCGCGTCGGCGTGCGCAATCACGTGCTTATACTGCCGGTCGACGACCTGTCGAACGCCGCCGCCGAGGCGGTCGCCAACAACATCAAGGGCGAGATTGCGATTCCGCATCCATACGGCCGGCTGCAATTCGGCGCCGACCTCGACCTGCATTTCCGCACCCTGATCGGCGCGGGCGCCAACCCGAACGTCGCCGCGGTGGTGGTGATCTGCATCGAGGAAGGATGGGCCAAGCGCGTGGTGGACGGCATTGCCAAGACCGGCAAACCGGTCACCGGTTTCGGCATCGAAATGCATGGCGATCACGACACCATTTTGCGCGCCTCCAAAGTCGCCAAGGAATACATGCAATGGGCGTCCGAATTGCAGCGCGTCGAGTGCCCGGTCAGCGACTTGTGGGTGTCGACCAAGTGCGGCGAGTCGGACACCACGTCCGGCTGCGGCTCGAATCCGACGGTGGGCAACGCGTTCGACAAGCTCGAGCCACTCGGCGTCACGATGTGCTTTGGCGAGACGACTGAAATCACGGGCGGTGAGAAAATCGTCGCCGACCGTTGCGCAACTCCGCAGGTGCGCGAGCAGTTCATGGCGATGTTCGACCGCTACCAGGCAGTGGTCGAGCGCCACAAGGTCGATGATCTATCCGATTCGCAGCCGACCAAGGGCAATATCGCGGGCGGACTCACCACGATCGAGGAAAAAGCCCTCGGCAATATCCAGAAAATCGGCAAGAAGTGCAAGGTGATCGGGGTGCTCGACAAGGCTGAAATGCCGACCAAACCGGGCCTGTGGTTCATGGATTCGTCGTCGGCGGCGGCGGAGATGGTCACGCTGTGCGCGGCCTCGGGCTACGTCGTGCATCTCTTCCCGACCGGGCAGGGCAACGTGATCGGCAACCCGATCCTGCCGGTCATCAAGCTGTCGGCGAATCCGCGCACCGTGCGCACGATGTCGGAACACGTCGACCACGACTGCTCCGGCCTCTTGCAACGCGAGAAGAACCTCGATCAGACCGGCGACGAACTCATCGAAGTCATGCTGCGCACGTGCAACGGGCGGCTCACGGCGGCAGAAGCGCTGGGCCATCGCGAGTTCGTTCTGACAAGGCTGTACGAAAGTGCGTAGAAAACAAGGATGAAGGCGGAAGGATGAAGGCGGAAGGAATAGAATCCACGCAGCGCGTTGAAGGTGGAAGGTCGAAGGTTTTTCACGGATGGCGGCGCCGAATTCGGCGCAGTTGCCGTGGGAGACTTCATCCTTCATCCTTCATCCTTCATCCTTAGGCCGGCATGGCCACGACGCTTCGCGTCTCCGTGTGGCGCGGCAGGGAGTCCGGCGAGTTCCGGACCTACGAAGTGCCGCGGCTCGCGAGCCAGACCGTGCTCGATGTCGTCACGCATATCCAGCGCCATATCGATCCCACGTTGTCCTACCGCTTCGCGTGCCGCGTCGGCATGTGCGGTTCGTGCGCGATGAACGTGAATGGCAAGGCGCGCTGGACGTGCCGCACGCACGTTGCCAACGTCGCCATCGACGATGCGCTCGAGATCGCGCCGCTCAGCAATCTGCCGATGGTCAAGGACCTCGTCACCGACATGGCGCCGTTTTTCGACAAGATGGCGCAGGCCCGGAGTCAATTCAAGGGTGCGCGCACCCGCAAGGATGACTTCGCGCGCGTGATGCCGGATTCGCCCAGGCGCAAGGAGGTCGATGCGGCGATCGAATGCATCGGCTGCGGCGTTTGTTACAGCTCGTGCGATGTCGTGACGTGGAACCCCGCCTATCTCGGGCCGGCCGCGCTTAACCGCGCCTGGACGCTCGTCAACGACGTGCGCGAGATCGCGAATACCGAGCGGCTTGCGGCGGTCGCCGGCGACGCCGGCTGCCATGCGTGTCACACGCACATGAGTTGCACCGAGCGCTGCCCCAAAAATATCTCACCGACCGCCGGTATCGCCGGACTCAAGCGCGCGGTGGCGGCTGCCGCGCTCAAGGGCGAGCTGTGACTGCAAGGATGAAGGCGGAAGGCGGAAGGCGGAAGGAAGGGCAATTCACCCTGGGTTTGGGTGAGTTTTTTTTCATCATTCATCCTTCATCCTTCATCCTTTCTGTTTTCAGATAGCGTTCATGAATGTCCGTACGCAGGTACTCCTGTGGGTGGCCCAGCGGCTCAGCGCCGCGGTGCTGGCGCTGTGCGTGCTCGTGCATCTGGTGACGATCATCTACGCGGTGCGGCACGGGTTGTCCGCGGCGGAAATCCTGGGCCGTACACGCGGCAATTACGCGTGGCTCGCGTTTTACGCGACGTTTGTCGGCGCCGCCGCGATCCATGCGCCGATCGGGGTGCGGACGATACTTGCCGAGACGCTCGGCCTGCGCGGCGTCCGCGTCGATGCGGCGGTGCTGGCGCTTGGCATCGTGCTGGCGCTGTGGGGCTGGCGCGCGGTGCTCGCGGTGTTCGGCTGACCGACCATGAACAACGACTTTCGCGCGCGCAATCATCCCGCCTACTGGGCTTTCATCGTGCATCGTGCGAGCGGGCTCGCGCTCGCGCTGTTTCTGCCGTTCCACTTCTGGGCGCTCGGCCAGGCGCTGCAGGGCGCGCCGGCGCTCGACGGTTTTCTGCATTGGACCGAGCAGCCGCTGGTCAAATTCGCCGAAATCGGGCTCGTGCTGTTGCTGGCCGCGCATATGGCCGGCGGGGTGCGGCTCCTGATGCTCGAGTTCCTGCCGTGGCGTGACTGGCAGAAGAGCCTGCTGGCGGCTGCCGCCGGCGCCAGCTTGGTCGCAGGTCTCGCCTTCGCGCTGAATGTGGTTTGATCTCGCGTTAATTGCGCTCGGCGCGTTTCTGGCCGCGCTGGTAATAGGCAGCGCGGGATTTGCCTTCGCGATCGTCGTGACCGGCATCTGGATATACGTGCTGCCGCCGGCGACCCTGGTGTTGCTGGCCTCGATCTGCGCAACGCTGCTGCACGTCGTCAGCGTGTGGCAGTTCCGGCGCGATATTGAATATGGATTGCTGTGGCCGTTTCTCATCGGCGGCGTGTTGGGCGTGCCGCTGGGCGTGCTGGCGCTCCGCTACATCGATACCGCGTTGTTCCGCCATCTGTTCGGCGCGTTCATGATCGCGTATGCCGCTTACATGCTGACGAGCCCGCGCCTGCCGCGGGTGAGCCTCGAGGGCTGGATTGCGCGCTGCGCCGACGCCGCCGTCGGCTGGGTGAGCGGAATACTCGGCGGGCTCGCGATGGTGCATGGTACGCTGCCGACGATGTGGTGCGCGCTGCGCGGCTGGGACAAGCGCAAAAGCCGGATGGTGTACCAACCCTATATCGGATTTACCGCGATTTTCGTTATGATCATGGTGGGATTCAATGCGGACGTCGACACCTCACGGCTGGACGTCTATCTGCTTGCCTGCCTGCCGGCGCTGGTCGTGGGATACTGGATAGGCCTGAGAGTCTTCAACTGGATCAGTGAAGAGCGTTTCCGGCGCCTCGTGCTATGGTTGATACTGACGTCGGGAATTTCGCTGCAGTTCTAACGGATCGGGGAGGAAATAATGCGTCGCAAAGTAGCGGGCTCGCGTGCGGTTCCGTTCGGTTTTGTGGAATTGCCGCCCGCGCGCAGCCAACATAAACCGCGCGCGACCGGATTGACCATGGTCGCCGATTTCGGCCTGCCGTACGGCATGGTCAAGGATATGCTTGAGATGGCGGGCCGCTACATCGACCTCGGCAAGATCGCGGTCGGCACCTCGCGGCTGTACGATCTTGCCTACCTGCGCAAAAAGCTCGCGCTGTATCGCAGACACCACGTGCGCCCTTTCATCGGCGGCCAGTTCCAGGAGTATGTATTTGCGACCTATGGCGAAAAAATGCTGCGGCGTTTTTTGCTCGAGGCCAAACGCGTGGGCTTCGACGTGGTCGAGGTATCGGACAATTGCGTGGAGCTGACGCCGCGCCAGCGCCGCGCGCAGATCCGGCTTGCCGTCGACTGCGGACTCGTGGTATTTGGCGAGGTCGGCTCCAAGGACATGAAAAACGACGCGCGGCTGCTGGTAAGCCAGGCCGAGGACTGTTTCACCGCCGGCGCCGAGCTCGTGCTGGTGGAGGCCGCCGAGCTGATCGAGAACGGCAAGCCCAAG
>JANNPG010000500.1:0-2550 GCA_031399805.1 Betaproteobacteria bacterium
TTTTAAAGACTGCTTCCACGATAACTCCAAAAATTCTTTAACCGCGAAGGACGCAAAGGACGCGAAGGGAAGCTATAGAAACGGTCGAGATTGTATTTCTCCATTTTTTACGTGCAGCGTGTTGAAATTGACTTGCTGACGTATTTTGTATTCCTTTGATTTTCCTTTGCGTCCTTCGCGTCCTTTGCGGTTCAAGATCTAAAGCGTCCTTGGCGGTTCAGGATTTGTTTTTTAGAACGACCAGCGCGTCGGCCGCGATCACGCCTTGTCCCGCGGGTCGAACGAACAGCGGATTGATATCGATTTCGGCTATGCGATCTGCATGATCGGCTATCAGCCAGGAGAGGCGCGACAGCGTATCAGCGAGCGCATCGACGTCGA
Source organism: Betaproteobacteria bacterium (assembly GCA_031399805.1). Lineage (GTDB taxonomy): Bacteria > Pseudomonadota > Gammaproteobacteria > Burkholderiales > SG8-41 > PALSA-1004. Next base: position 382 of record JANNPG010000500.1, read on the forward strand.
GCGCCGGCTGGCCGCGAAAGCCATGGAGCAGGGCGGCGCCCTTGATCTCGTTTATCATCTCCCGCGCGGCGGCCACATCGAACGGCGCGAAGCGCCGCGTCACGTCTTTTAGCAATTCCGTATAAATGCCGCCCAGGCCGAACACCACGACCGGGCCGAAATAGCGGTCGTTGACGGCGCCGACGATGACTTCGAGTCCGCCCGCCATCTCCTGCACGAGCACGCCGTCGATGCGCGCTTTGGCGTCGTGCTTGCCTGCCGCGGCGAGAATGTCCTTCGCCGCGATTTTGAGTTCGTCGAGACTTCGTATGTTAAGCCGGACAACGCCTGCTTCGGTTTTGTGCGGAATGTCGGCAGACTCGATTTTGACCGCCAGCGGAAAGGGTAGCGGCGCAGTCTTCAAGTTCGCAACATCATCGGTGCTCAACAGCACTTCTTTGACCACCGGTATGCCGTAAGCAGCGAGCGCCTGCTTGGAGCGATGTTCGCCGAGCGTGCCGCTGACGGACGGCAGAGCGAGCGCTTGTTTCGCCACGATGCGCGGCGCCGCTTGCCGCGGCCGTTCGGCGAACGCGCGTTTTTTCTGCGCGAATTCGTTGAGCGCAGCGAGCGCGCGAACGGTACGGCCGGGCGCGAGTATGCACGGCACGTCATTCTGTTCGAGTAACTGCATGACTTCCGGATTGTCATCCGGCGACGTCGGCCAGTTGAGGATGACCGGTTTGTCGGTCGCGCGCGCGACTTCGACGAAAGCGCGCGACCAGGCTGGCGCCGCCGTGCCGCGCGGCGAGCGCGCGATCACCTGGTCGACGTTAGGGTCGGCCAGCACCGCCGCAATCACGCGGTTGTAGGACGCGAAGTTGTCGTTATAACCGTTGGCGGTCGCATCCACCGGATTGGCGACCGACGCGTACGACACGACGAGTTCGCGCAATTGGCTGGTGGTCGCATCGGTCAGCTTCGGCAGTTCGAGCCCGTGCTCGACACAGCGGTCCGCGAGCAATACGCCCGCGCCGCCCGACAGCGTGACGACCCCGACGCGATTGCCGCGCGGCAACCGCCGCGCGCGAAACGCCTTCAACGCATCGATCAAATCGTCGATGTCGCGCACTTCGATGAAGCCGCCGCGCCGGAACGCGGTCTGGAACAATTCGTAGCTCGCGGTCATGCGCGCCGTGTGCGATGCCGCTGCCTGGCGGCCGATATCGGTGTTGCCGACTTTCCACACGAGGATCGGCTTGCCGAGCTCGAGCGCGCGTTCGCCAAGCGCGATCAGCCGCCGCCCGTCGGTGACGCCTTCCATGAACATGACGACGGATTCGACTTCGCCGCGCTCGAGGAAAAATTCGACCAGATCGAGCATGGACACATCAGCTTCGTTGCCGGTCGAGATCGCGTAGTTGAAGCCGACGCCGTAGTAAGCCGCGGTGGCGACGACGCCAAAGCCGAAACCGCCGGATTGCGTGACCATCGCGCAGGGACCGGGAATCAGCGTCTTCAGTTGCACCGTGCCGCCGAAACCGACGCGCGCGTTGTCCTTGAGATTCAACATGCCGAGGCAATTCGGGCCGATCACGCGCACGCCGCAGCGCTTGGCGGTGGCGATCAGTTTTTCCTGCAGTTGAATGCCGTCGCCACCGACTTCGCTGAAACCCGCCGACAGTACGATGGCGAATGGAATGCCGGCCGCGCCGCATTGCTCGATGACATTAACGACGTGGTGCGACGACAGCGCGACGAGCGCGACATCGCAGGGTTTGGGTACCGACGCGATATCCGGATAGCAGGTGAGGTCTTTGATTTCCGGGTATTTCGGATTGACCGGATAGACCTTGCCCTGGAAACCGAATTCGGTAAGGAGTTTCAACGGTTGCCCGCCGATGCGCGTCAAATCGTTCGAGGCGCCGACCACCGCCACCGCACGCGGATTAACGAGGCGTGAGAAATCCTGCTGCTGGCGCGCGGGCGCGCCGACTGACTGATCCAAGGGATTCCCTCTGTATAACTTGAGTCTGCATGCGGATTTTACCTTGATTCTTGCAGCCCCTGCGATTTACACTCGGGACATGCACTTGTCCCCCAAGAGGTCGACCTCCGGGGCGTAGCGCAGGCGACCCGCCTGCATTCGTTGCCGGCGCAGGCGGGTCGCCTGCGCTACCTTTATTTTGA
>JANNPG010000510.1:0-3236 GCA_031399805.1 Betaproteobacteria bacterium
ATGTTACGGCCTCTAAGAGCGCATTAAAAAATAAAGGTAGCGCAGGCGACTCGACTGCATTCGTTAACGGAGCAGGCGAGGTCGCCTGCGCTACGCCACGGAGGAAGTCCCCTTGGGGGGCGAGAGCGTGTCCATAGCACCGGGGGTATTTCATTTTGAAACGCACACCAAGTATAAAAGCATGGCGCAACCCCTACATTGTCTCGTTTGCGCAGGCGGTCGCTGAATTTAAAACCGGCAAACAAACGCCGCGCGATTTTCTGGAGCGCTGCATCGCCAGCGTCGATGCGTACGAAGCGCGCGTGAAGGCGTTCGTCACGCTCGACCTCACGGCCGCGCGCAAAGCCGCCGATGAATCGACCAAACGCTACAAAGCGCGCCAACCGCTCTCGATGGTCGACGGCTGCCCGGTCGGCATCAAGGACATCATGGCGACGAAAGATATGCCGACGCAAATGGGCAGTCCCGCGTTCAAAGGCTGGCAGTCGGGACAGGACGCCGCGTGCGTGCAGGCGCTGCGGCAAGGCGGCGCGATTATTTTCGGCAAAACCGTCACCACCGAATTCGCGATCGGATTTTCCGGCCCGACCACCAATCCGTTCGATCCCAAGCGCACGCCCGGCGGCTCGTCGAGCGGCACCGCTGCGGGCGTCGGGTCGGGCATGCTGCCCGTCGGCCTCGGCACGCAGACGCAGGGCTCGACGCTGCGCCCCGCTTCGTATTGCGGCGCGGTCGGTTTCAAGCCGACCATCGGCGCGCTCAACACGGCCGGCATTCATCCGCTGTCGGCGACAAGCGATCACCTCGGCATCATCGGCGCGACGCTGGAAGACGTCTGGCGCGTCGCGTCGCAGATCTCACTCGGCGTCGCCAGCCCCGGCTACGGGTTTCTCAACGGCGCCTCGGCGACCATGCCCGCGCCGGTGCAGCCCGGCAAATTGATCCGGCTCTACACGCGCGGCTGGACTGAAATCGATTCGAACACCGAAGAGGCGTTCGATGAAGTCATGCAGGCGTTGACGGCGGCCGGCGTCGAAATCGTCGGCAAGGACGACGATCCGCGCGTCGCCGCGTTCGAAGACGCGATGGAACGCGACATCGACACCTCGCTCGACATCGTGGCCTACGAAATGAAATGGCCGTTCCAGGATTACATCGCACGCTACGGCAAAATGATCGGCAAACGCATTCACGGTCTCATCGAACGTGCCGGTAAAATGACGCCTGCCGATTATGTCGCGGTGCTGGAAAAACGCAACTCGATACGCGCGCATTGCCGCAAGCTTGCGCACGACGCCGGCGCCGACGCCTTTGTCACGCTCGCGTCATCGGGCCCCGCCATCAGCGGTTTCGAATTCAGCGGCAGCCGCACCTTCATCGTGCCCGGTTCGTGGCTGGGATTCCCCGCGTTTTCGCTGCCGGTGATGCAATCGAATGGATTGCCGTTCGGCTTGCAATTGCTCGGCATCGATCACAAAGACGGCAACCTGTGCTCGACCGCAAGCTGGGTCATGCACGAACTGGTTGGCAATTGACGATCGTGTAGTTTCGGAAGCTCGCGGAACGGCTGATTTGATTTGTCGCCCTGCCCAGCGTAACGTATGAATCCGGAGCCAAGATATTGGGGATCCACGAAGGCGGCGGGACGGTGTTATGCCCCACAATGAGGCATTGCTGAAGCAGTACTACGCTGCGCGTGCGCGTGAATACGAGCGCATCTATGCGAAGCCTGAACGGCAAGCCGATCTTGCGCGCTTGAAGGAGCTCTTACCGCCCATGTTTGCAGACCGCCGCGTGCTGGAGGTTGCTTGCGGCACGGGGTATTGGACCCAATTTCTCGTTCACTCGGCGACAAGCATCGTCGCGGTCGACGCAAACCCGGAAACGCTGGAGGTTGCAGCCGAGAAGTCCTGGCCTGCCGGGCGCATTCAGCTCAGAATCGCGGATGCCTACTCGCTGCCCGCGGAACTCGGCATGTTCGACGCGGTGTTCGCCGGATTCTGGTGGTCCCACGTCGCGGTGCGCGACCGCCCGCGATTTTTGCGCGCGCTCGACCAGCGGCTGCTTCCGCGGGCAAAAGTCGTTCTCCTCGACAACCTCTTTGCGGAAGGCAGCAGCACGCCGGTTTCGCGCCGCGATGACGAAGGAAATACCTACCAGCGGCGCCGACTGGACGACGGCACGGAACACGTCGTGCTGAAGAACTTCCCGTCTGAATCGGAGCTTCACGCCGACGTTTCGGTTTATGGGCGCGATGCGCGGTACGTCTCGTTCGAGTACTACTGGCTTTTCAGTTATGAGAAAGCCGCCGCAGCATAACCACCCGGTTGGCGTGGATGCCGCGGCATCCATGCGCGCATCGTCGAAGCAGAGATTCAACATGCTGTATTGGACCGATGCGGGCATGACGTTCTGGGCGATCTCCGACTTGAATCCGGCGGATATCAAAACCTTTGCCGAAACTTACGCGAGCGCGAAATAGCCGCGCCTGCAATTACTACCGCATTTACTGCTTACCCGCGCGCAACTTCATTCTCGAGCGGCGCGTCCCCGCGCAGGTAGGCTTCGAGATTGCGCAGAAAAATCTCCGCCCCCCGCCGGTAGTTGCCGGTTCCGGTGGAGGAGTTGTGCGGCGTGATGATGACGTTCGGCATCGCCCACAGCGGCGATGCGGGCGCCAGCGGCTCGTGCGTGAACACGTCGAGGTAGGCGCCGCGCAAATGCCCGCGGGCGAGCACGCTTGCCAGCGCCGCCTCGTCGATGACTTCCCCGCGCGACATATTGACGAACCCCGCGGTGCGCGGGAGCAGCCTGAAACGGCGCTCGTCCATCAGCCCTCGTGTTTCCGCCGTGAGCGGACAAGCGAGTATCAGCCAGTCGCACTTCGGGAGCACGTCGTCGAGCGCGGACAGCGGCAGCACTTCATCGAAATGTTCGGCCGGCGCGACGGTGCGGCGCACCCCGATGACGCGCACCCCGATCGCACGCAACACCCGCGCAATCACCTTGCCGATATGCCCCATGCCGACGATCACCGCGGTCTGCCCGGGCAGGTCCGCCGGCGAATCCGCGCCGAGCTGCGGCGACCACTCGCGCTTCTGCTGCGCGCGCATCCAGTGCGGGAATCCGCGCGCGAGCATCATCAGCCCCGTCACCGCGGTGAGCCCGACCGGCTCGGCGTTGGCACCCGACGACGTCGTGACGCGTATCCCGCGCTGGATCGTCGTCTGGTACGG
>JANNPG010000591.1:0-3010 GCA_031399805.1 Betaproteobacteria bacterium
CTCGTCAAGGTTACGCTCGACGGCGACATCGTCGACGACCCGACGGGCAACGGCATCAACCGCGCCGGTTACGTGATTCACAGCGCGGTGCATCGCGCGCGCCCCGATCTTATGTGCGTGATGCACACGCATACTGCCGCCGGCATTGCGGTGTCCGCGCAGGAGCAGGGCTTGTTGCCGTTGTCGCAGCACGCGATGCGGTTCACCAACAGCATTGGCTATCACGATTACGAAGGACTCGCGCTCGAACTCGACGAGCAGGCGCGCCTGACGCGCGATCTGGGCACCCACAAGGCGATGATCTTGCGCAATCACGGTCTGCTCGCCTGCGGCGCGTCGGTGGCCGAGGCGTTCGACCTCATGTACTACCTCGAGCGCGCGTGCCAGAGCCAGATTAATGCAATGGCCGGCGGCGCGAAGCTGCGCCTGCCGCCTCCCGCGGTGGCGGAGAAAGTCGCGGCCCAGTTCAAGGGCCTGCCGTACAAGGCGAAAAAAACCGAATGGAAGGCGCTGTTGCGCATGCTCGACAAGACGGATCCAACGTACAAAGACTAAAAGCGAATTTCAAAATAAAGGTAGCGCAGGCGAGTCGCCTGCGCGACGCCCCGGAGGAGGTCCTCTTGGGGGACAAAAGCGTGCCCGTAGCACCTGGGCATTTCATTTCGAATCGCGCTCTAAGGGGGAGACCATGGTTGCACCACGAATTTGCCGTTTGTTACTCGCGCTTTTCTGCGCGCTCGGAGCGTCTGTGGCATCCGCGCAGACGGTGAAGATTACCCCGCTCGGTTCGCATGCCGCGGAATTCTGAGATCGCGACCGCACAGTCTGCAGTGCAGTGGAATCGCGCATTGACCCAGCAACGCGCATCCTCCATATTCGCGCTTGGTGCGATTGCATGTCCCATCCCTGACTCATCGAGCGGTTGCACGACATAAACATGGCCGATCAACAGCCGAAGGGTATAGAAGCCCAACTCCATGTTGCGCTCGACAACATGCCGGGCGCGCTTGTCTACACGGACAAGGATCTGAATATCGTCGTTTGCAACAGCCGCTTCAAAGAGATGTACGCGGTGCCCCCCGAGTTGCTGCAACCCGGCCGTCCCTATGCCGATTTGCTGCGCTATCTGGCCGAGAACGGCTACTACGGCGCGGGTGACGCCGGCGCTCAGGTTGCCCAGCGCGTGGAAAGTCTGCGCAACCCGTCAGGCAAGAGCCTCGAGGATCACGCGCCGGACGGTCGGTGGTATCGCGTGTTGCGCCGCCGGGTGGCGGCAGGCGGTACGGTTACGGTGATAACGGACATCACCGAGCAAAAACAGGCGGAACGGGATTTGGCGGACAAGGAAGCGCAACTCCATGTCGCGCTCGACAACATGCCGGGCGCGCTGGTCTACACGGACGGCAATCTGAGACTCGCCATCTGCAACAACCGTTTCAAAGAGATGTACACAGTACCGGAGGAGTTGCTGCAACCAGGCGGCCCCTACGTTGATTTTCTGCGCTATCTGGCCGAGAACGGCTATTACGGTGAGGGTGACGTCAGCACGCTGGTCGCCCAGCGCGTGGAAAGTCTGCGCAATCCCTCGGGCAAGAGCTTCGAGGACCATGCGCCGGACGGCCGTTGGTACCGCGTGCTTCGCCGCCGGGTAGCGGCAGGCGGCACTGTGACGGTGATAACCGACATCACCGAGCAGAAACACGCGGAGCGCGAGCTTATCGATGCAACGCGGCGAACGGAGGAAGCGAACAAGCTCATCACGGAAAAAAACCGGACACTCGAAGCCCTGTATAGCGAAATCCAGGATAAGAACCGTCAGGTGGAAGAACAGGCGGCGCAGATTGCCGAATGGAATGCAAGGCTCGAAACGCGCGTTACCGAGCAGGTGGCGAAGATCGGGCAGATGTCCAAGCTCACGCGGTTTCTCTCGCCCAAGGTCAGCGACATGATCATGTCGGGCGATGCCGACGACCCGCTGAAAACGCACAGAAGGGACATCACGGTGGTGTTTGTGGATTTGCGCGGCTTCACCGGGTTCACCGAGACGGCGGAGCCCGAGGAGGTGATGAACGTCCTGCGCGAGTATCACGCCGAGCTCGGCCGCGCGATCATCGAGTACGACGGAACCATCGAGCACTTCGCCGGCGACGGCGTCATGATCCTGTTCAACGCACCCCTGCCAGTCGACGATCACGAATTGCAGGCCATCCGCATGGCGCTGCGCATGCGCGAGTCTATGGTAGGGCTTACCCAAAGTTGGAAGAAGCATGGTCACGCGCTGGGGTTCGGAGTGGGCATTGCCGGAGGCTACGCGACCATCGGCACGATCGGCTTCGAAGGCCGGCTCGATTACGGGGCGATCGGCACCGTTACCAATCTTGCCGCCCGCCTTTGCGGGGAGGCCGGCGATGGCCAGATTCTCATCTCGCCGCGGGTTTTCTCCAAGACCGAGACGCACATTGAAGCGGAGCCGGTTGGGGAATTGACCCTGAAAGGCTTTCAGCGCCCGGTTCTCGCTTTTAACGTTTTGCGGGTTCGCGCATGACGCCGCGCACCCGCTTTACTATGCCCATAGACTTGGCAGTATTTCAGGACCGCACGACAGCGGACGGGCCCGTAGCAGGCCGGCCAAAAGATTGAACCGTAAAGGACGCAATGGACGCAAATGAACAATCGCCGCAAACCGGCCACCGGTTTGTTTTTTCTAATATCTCTTTGGTCCGGAATTCGAGCGCATTACAAGCGGTGTGTACCGCCACGCTTTGCAAGATTTCGATCGAAGGTTCCGAGCGGCAGATGACCGGCTTTGCGGGCGATTTCCAGAACGAGACAATCGGAGAAGCCCAGTGCGGGACGGGAGCGGAAATGAGCCAACGCCAGCGCGACGACATCCGCATCCTGGAGCGTCAATTCCTGGTGGTTCAGCATGCGGTCGACCGCGTTTGCGATCTGCGCGGGTGAGCGATTGTAAACCGCGTCGAGGACCCAAAGCGTCTCTGCAAGTACTAGG
>JANNPG010000629.1:0-5155 GCA_031399805.1 Betaproteobacteria bacterium
CCGGCGCCAAGATAACATACATGCGGCAACACTTGACGTGCGCGCCGCAAGGTCAGACCATAGCCATGCAGATCTCACGGAGAATCCGATCATGAGCCCGATGACCCATTTGGTGCTGGCAACCCTTGCATTGCTCGCCACCCGCTGATGTGGGGCATCGCGTTATGGGCGGCGATCCATATCGTGGCGCGCGGCGATGCGGCGATGCGGCGGCATTGATTTTTTCGGCGGCTTTCTCGTGCTCGCGCACGCCGTGATTTGACGCGCGCGCCGCCTGCACGCGGCACAGGTAGAATACCGGCTCGCCACACTAATACCCACATGAACATCGCCAACCTGCGTCAGGAGTACATGCGCGAAAGCCTCGACGAGCAAAACGTCGCGCGCGAGCCCATTTCGCAGTTCAAGCGGTGGTTCGACGCGGCGGTCGCGGCGCAATTGCCGCTGGTGAACGCGATGACGCTCGCCACGGTGTCCGCCGGCGGGCAGCCGTCCGCACGCATCGTGCTTTTGAAAGGCATCGATCACGACGGTTTTGTGTTCTACACCAATTACCAGTCGCGCAAGGGCCAGGAACTCGCGGGCAATCCGGCGGCGGCGCTGCTGTTTTACTGGACCGAGCTCGAGCGCGAGGTGCGCATCGAAGGCCGCGTGGAGAAAGTGTCGACGCAGGAAGCCGACGAATACTTCGCGAACCGTCCGCTCGGCAGCCGCCACGCCGCGATCGCCTCGCCGCAAAGCGCGGTGGTCGCAAACCGCGCCGCGCTCGAAGCGCGCTTTGCCGGCGCCGTCGACGATTACGGCGACAATCCGCCGCGCCCCCACGATTGGGGCGGCTATCGTCTGACGCCGGACACTCTCGAATTCTGGCAGGGCCGCCAGAACCGCCTGCATGACCGCCTGCTTTATTCGCGCAGCGGCAGCGGCTGGAAAATCGAGCGTCTCGCGCCGTAGCCGCGCACCAATATCCTTAGAGTGAGGGTTATGCCATGAAATCGACGTTGTCACTGATGAGCGTGCTGCTGTCGCTCGCCGTTGCACCCGGCGCGCAGGCCGAATATCCCGAGCGCCCGATCCGGCTCATCATCTCGTCGGCGGCCGGCGGGTCGCCCGACGTCGTGACACGAATACTCGCCGCCGAGCTGGTCAGGCAGATGGGGCAGCAGATCGTGATCGACAACCGGCCGGGCGGCGCACAGACCATCGGCACCGACATGGTGGTGCGCGCGAACCCGGACGGCTATACCGTCGGCTACGCGAACGTGGTGACGCTCGCGATCAACAAGTCGCTGTTGCCCAAACAACAGCAGCCGTACGATCCCGACAAGGATCTCGTGCTGATCGGACAATTTCTGTCCACCTACAACATGCTGGCGGTCACCACTTCGCTGCCGGTCAAATCGGTGCGCGAACTGATCGACTACGCCAGGAAAAACCCCGGCAAGCTGCTGAACGCCTCCGGTGGCAACGGCACCACCGGGCATCTCGGCGGCGAGTTGTTCAAGATCATGACCGGCACGCAAATCGTGCACGTGCCGTATAAAGGCAGCCCGCAGGGCATCTCCGACCTGATCGGCGGGCAGGTGCAGCTCATGTTCGATAACCTGACTTCGATCTCACCGCACGTGAAATCGGGGAAGGTGCGCGGCCTCGGCGTGAGCAACCTCAAGCGCTCGCCGGTGTTCCCGGATATTCCGACCATCGCCGAGGCCGGCGTCCCCGGCTACGAAACCACGGCGTGGGGCGGCCTGGTGGTGCCCGTCGGCACGCCGAAGGCGATCGTGATGAAGCTCAACGCCGAGGTGAACAAAGCGCTGCAGTCGCCGGCGCTGAAAGAGCGCTATGCGGCGATCGACGCCGAACCGGTCGGCGGCACGCCCGAGGCGTTCGCCGCGTTCGTCGGCAAGGAGACGGTGAAATGGGCGGACGTCGTGAAGAAATCCGGCGCCAAGCTCGATTAAGAAAAGCTCCGCGAACACTATGGCTGACGACAACTATTTTGACCTGATTGTCCGCAACGCGACCATCATCGATGGCACGTGCGCGCCGCGCTTTCACGGTGAAATCGGCGTGCGCGGCGGGCGGATCGTCAAAATCGGCGCGCTCGACAACGCGACCGCCGACGCCGAAGTCGACGCATCGGGCCTGATCGCCGCACCCGGTTTTATCGATGCGCACACGCACGATGACCGCATGCTCCTGTCCAATCCGGACATGACGCCGAAGGTGAGCCAGGGTGTCACCACCGTGGTCACCGGCAATTGCGGCATCAGCCTCGCGCACTCCCCCGCCGACGGAGCGTCGACGCCGCCGCTCGACCTGCTCGATGGCAGCGGCGACTGGTTCAGGTTCCCGAGTTTCCGCGCCTACCGCGAAGAACTATCGGCGAAACCGGCCGCCATCAACGCGACGTGTCTGGTTGGTCACACGACGTTCCGCGTGGCGACGATGGACCGGCTCGACCGCGCAGCGACCCCCGCCGAGATCGCAAAAATGCGCGCGATGGCGCACGAATCGCTGGCGTCCGGCGCGATCGGCATTTCCACCGGCACCGCCTACCCGCCCGCGGCGTGCGCGCCGACGGAGGAAATTATCGAGGTGAGCCGTCCGCTCACCGAATTCAACGGTCTTTACGTCACGCACATGCGCAATGAAGACGACCACGTCACCGAGTCGATCGAAGAAACCTGTTTGATCGGGCGCACGCTCAAGGTGCCGGTCGTGATCTCGCATCACAAGACCGTCGGCATCAAGAACCACGGCCGCTCGGTCGAGACGTTGCAGCTCATAGCCGGGCGCATGCGCAAACAGCCGATGGGGCTCGACTGCTATCCATATATCGCATCGTCGACGGTGCTGCGTTATGACCGGCTCGAGCAATCGTCGCGCATCATCATCACGTGGTCGAAACCGCATCCCGAGTTCGCGGGCGTCGATCTCGACGAAGTCGCGCGCCGGTTGAAGATGACGCAGGCCGAAGCCGTCGAGAAGATCAAGCCTGCCGGCGCGATCTACTTCATGCTTGACGAACAAGACGTGCAGCGCATTCTCGCCTTCGAAGAAACGATGATCGGTTCCGACGGCTTGCCGCACGACACCAAGCCGCACCCGCGGCTGTGGGGCACTTTTCCGCGCGTGCTCGGCCATTACTCGCGCGAGCTGAAACTCTTCCCGCTGGAAACGGCGGTCTACAAGATGACGGGCCTCACCGCGAACAAATTCGGGCTGCGGGGACGCGGCGTGCTGCAGGTTGGCGCGCACGCCGACATCACGCTGTTCAACGCCGACACGGTGATCGACGCCGCGGATTTCGAGCACTCGACGCTGCCCGCGCGCGGCATCGGCACCGTCATCGTCAACGGCGCCATCGTGTGGCGCGACGGCAAACCAACCGGCGCGCGGCCGGGGCGCGTGCTGTTGCGCGGAGTGTGACGCTGACTTAGAGCGCGTTTCAAAATGAGAGATATTCGATCTCCATGGCAACGCAATCGTAGCGCAGGCGACCCGCCTGCACCGGCCTCAATGCCGGCGGGCCGCCTGCGCCTACCCTCATTTTGAAATGCGCTCTTAGAAGTAGTGTTGGGCCAGCCACCACACAATGGCGGCGACAAATGCCGAGCACGGGATGGTGAAAATCCACGCCCAGACAATATTGCCCGCAACCCCCCAGCGCACCGCCGACAACGTCTGCACCGAACCGACGCCGACGATCGCGCCGGTAATGGTATGGGTCGTCGATACCGGCACGCCGAGCCCGGTCGCGAGAAACAGCGTGATCGCGCCGCCGGTTTCGGCGCAAAAGCCACTGACCGGCTTTAATCGCGTGATCTTCTGGCCCATGGTCTTGACGATGCGCCAGCCACCGAACAGCGTGCCGAGCGCGAGCGTGCCGTAACAGGCGAACACCACCCATAGCGGGAGCGGATCCTTGTCGCCGAGGGTGCCGGCCGTGATGAGCAGCATCCAGATGATGCCCATGGTCTTCTGCGCGTCATTGCCGCCGTGACCAATGCTGTAGAGCGCCGCCGATACCAGCTGCAGGCGGCGGAACCAGCGGTCGATCCGGCGCGGCGTCGCGCGCACCCACACCCACGACACCGCGAGCATCAGCGCGACGCCGAGCATGAAACCGAGCGCCGGCGACAGCAGGATCGCGGCCGCGGTCTTGAGCAAGCCGCCCGCAATCAGGGTGTGCACACCGCCCTTGGCGACCGCGGCGCCGGCAAGACCGCCGATCAGCGCGTGCGACGAACTCGACGGGATGCCGTAGTACCAGGTGATGACGTTCCAGGTGATCGCGCCGATCAGCGCGCCGAAGATCACGTAATGGTCGACGATCCTGGGATCGATGATGCCCTTGCCGATGGTCGCCGCGACCGCGACGCCGAACACCAAAAACGCGATGAAGTTGAAAAACGCGGCCCACGCCACCGCCCATTGCGGCCGCAGCACGCGGGTCGAGACGATGGTCGCGATCGCGTTGGCGGCGTCGTGAAAGCCGTTCATGAAGTCGAACGCGAGCGCGACGAGCACCAGCAACACCAGCACCTCAAAACTCATGCGTGCCGCTCCGCGATCCGCCGCGCCCCGCCCGCCGCACTCATGAATTCTCGATCACGATGCCCTGGAGGATGTTGGCGACGTCTTCGCAACGATCGGTCACGGTCTCCAGGTGCTCGTAGACCGTGCGCAGCTTGATCAGCTCGCGCACGTCGGGCTCGTCGCGTAACAGGCGCGCGATGGCCCCGCGCATCACGTGGTCCGCTTCTGACTCGAGCCGGTCGATGTCGTTGCAAATCACCATGATCTCGGCCGCGTTGTCCATGCTCGAGAGCAGGGCGACGGCGGCCTTCACTTTCTCGCAGCAGACGACACATATGTCGGCGAGCTTCTTCGCCTCGGGCGTGGGGTCGCGCACGTCGTAGAGGAACATGAGCTGGGCCGAATCCTCGATCAGGTCGAGGATGTCGTCCATTTTACTGATCAACTGGTGGATGTCCTCGCGGTCGATCGGCGTGATGAAAGTCTTGTGCACGAGCTCGATGGTGGTGCGCGTGATCTTGTCGGCGCGTTTCTCGATCGACTCGATGGCGTAGGTGCGGCGCTCGAGATCGTCGTGATTCGCCATCAGCGCGGCGAGTTCGTGGCTGCCGAG
>JANNPG010000631.1:0-3060 GCA_031399805.1 Betaproteobacteria bacterium
CCGCCGGTCCACGCCCAGTCCGCCGGCGACCAGAAGAGGTCGCCTTCGCGCGGGAACAACTCCTGCGAATGCTGAAAACCGGGCAGATTGCCGAGCAAAGACCGATGCGCCGCTAACGCGCCCTTCGGCGGCCCCGTCGTGCCGCTCGTGTATATCAGTATGGCCGGTTCTTCGGCGTTCGTATCGACGCGCTCGAATCGCGGCGCCGCCTTTGCAAGCAGTATTTCCCACGCGTGGACATTGGTTTCGCGCGCGCCGGCGACGCCGATGATGTGCTTCAACAGTGGGCACTGGTCGCGCGCCTGCGCAAGATGCGGCAACGACGCATCGTCGCCCAGCGCAGCGACGGCCTCGCTGTTCTGCAACCGGTATTCGAGCGCATCGGGGCCGAACAGGATCGACAGCGGCATTGCCACCGCGCCCATCTGATAGCACGCGACATGCGCGATCGCGGTTTCGGGCCGCTGCGGCAGCACGATGGCGACGCGGTCGCCGCGTTTGACGCCGAGCGCTGCGAGTGCGTTCGACAGGCGGTTCGCCTGCTGCTGCAAATCCCAGTACGTATAAGCGCCCGTGTTGCCGGCATCGTCTTCATAGTACAAGGCGAAACGGTGCCGCTCGCGCGCCCAGCGGCCGCAGCATTCCCACGCGATGTTGAAGCGCGGCGGCACCTGCCAGTGAAATGCGTTGCAGATCTCACGGTAGCGATCCTGGCTCACTTAGAGTCCCTAACATAATGAAACGCGTGCGCGGGCATCAATTAGAATACCGCTCTAATCGCAGTACGACAAATCCACAGGAATTCTCTTTCAACCCGAAAGGACGCGAGTGATCAACGCAGCCATCGTCGGCCTCGGCCGCTGGGGACAAAACCTCGTCAACAGCATCCAGGGCAAGAGCGACAAAATCCGCATCGTCGCCGGCGTCACGCGCACGCTCGGGAAAGCCGTCGACTACGCGAAGCAGCAGGATTTTCCACTTTACGACAACTACGGCAAAGTCCTGGTCAACCCCAGGGTCCATGCCATCGTGCTGGCGACGCCGCACTCGCAGCACGCCGGCCAGATCATCGTGGCCGCCAAATCCGGCAAGCACGTGTTCACCGAAAAGCCGTTCGCCCTGACCCGGCAGGATGCCGAAGCGTGCGTGCAAACCTGCGCCAGCTTCCAGGTGACGCTCGCGGTCGGCTTCAACTGGCGCTTCCAGCCGGCATTGCAGGAAATCAAGCGCATGCTCGACGACGGCCGCCTGGGCAAGCTGCTCCACATTGAAGGCAATTTCTGCGGCCCCAGCGTCTACCGCTTCGGCCACGATCACTGGCGCCTGAATCGCGAGGAAGGCCCGGCCGGCGGCATGACCGGCCGCGGCGTTCACATCGTCGATGCGATGCTGTATTTATCCGGCCACGTCGAAACCGTGCAAGCGCAAAGTTGCCGCCGCGTGCTCGACTACGGCATCGACGACACGACCTCCATGCTGTTCCGCTTCAAAAACGGCGCGACCGGCTATCTCGGCACCTTCATCGCCACTGCCGAAACGTGGCGCATGCAGGTGTTTGGCGAAAAGGGCTGGGCCGAAGTCGGCGGCGTCGAGCATCTCACGACCTGGCAATTGCGCGTGTGCTATGTCGATCCGGCGAATCTGAACATCCACCAGATACCGCAGACCGTCACCTTTCCGCAGCTTTCCACCGAACGCGCCGAACTCGAGCACTTCGCCGACGCGATCAAAGCCAAACGCCGGCTGGCTGTCGCAGGCGGGGATGAAGTGCATGGCGTCGCGGTGCTCGAAGCGGTGCTGGAATCGGCAAAACAGAACACCAAAATCAGGATAGTTTAGAAACCACTAGTCAATATCGCCCGGCTCAACTTGAAAAGCTAGCTGCGCCGGCTACTCTTTGAGTATCTTCGGCGGCACGCGGTTGAGTCGAGCAGCGCCCTCACCCTGCTTGCGGATCTCCTCGGCGAAGCGGATATTCTTTTCCACTTCGTCGAGGTACAGATTCTGCCCGCCGAAATGCCCGTGCGCATAAATGTGGCTGGCGCCGAGGTCGATATCAAGCCGCTTGCGCGCAACCGCGTAGAAATCCGGGGTTTTCATCACCAGGTCCAGGCCCGATGCATAGACGACCTGCTCCCCGCCGTCGGCCGTGCGCGTGGTTGCAATACCGCCTAACACGAACTCGGGATACAGCCGGTCGCGGCACTTCTCCAGATAGCAGCGATCCGCCATCTGGGCGATGATGTCGGCCGAACCGAGCATGCTGCCGAGCAGCCGGTATACCGGCGCGGACAGCTTGATATCGGCGACCGCGATTTCATAGCCGGTGAAATGGATCAACTCGGCAGCGATATCGGCCATGTCCCCCATGCCGATTTTCGGCAGGTAGTTTTTGAGAAAATGCGCGCCACGCGATACATGCGTGAGGGTCATCTCGGCACCGTTCTTGTGCGTCTGGTCGCTCAGCTTGCGCACGTAGCCGCAATCGTGGAAAAGTGCGGTAATCACGCCGAGACGGAACAGGGAATCGTCCAACGGCTGGACACCGATACGGCCGCGCTCGTAGCCGTTGATCAGGCGCGCCATGGCCAGCGTCACGTTCAGCACATGTTGCGTGTCATGATAGGCGGTGTCGCAGGAGTGGTAACCGGGATATTCGCCCCGGTAAAGCAGCGCCATGTCGCGGAATGCCTGGTCGAGCTTCTCCGTGGACGCGCCTTGATAGAGGTCGCGATAGATTCGATCGATCTCGGCGTTTACGGCTTGCGGATCGGTGGTTTTGACCTCCCGACTGACGTCATATTCGTTGCTGCGGGAATTCATGGCTGCCACCTTCTCGCTCGTCGTAACAGAAATTCCGCAATTAGCATGCTCGATCACGTCCGGCTACATTACCGCAGCCGAAATCCCGGTGATGTGACAAACGTCACAAATATGACAAAGGAGCGCGAAATTCAGGACCAGCCGGCGCCGGGAACCGCAGCGCTCGACGGCGGTTAACTCGATAGCCGGCAGCGGCGTGACGCTGGCCTGCGCAGACGGCGTGCGCCGCGAGCCACG
>JANNPG010000665.1:0-5060 GCA_031399805.1 Betaproteobacteria bacterium
CTGCCATTGCGGTAGCGTGCAGTTTGAAGTGACCGGCGTGTTCGACGAATTCACTCTATGCGACTGCACTTTGTGCGTGAAGAAGAATGCGGTCATGTACAAAGTTCACGAGTCCGGGCTCAGGATACTGTGCGGCGAAGACAAGCTGAGCCTCTACCGGTGGAATACGCGCGTTGCGCAGCATTATTTCTGCAGTGTGTGCGGCATCTATACGTTTCACCGCAAACGCGCCGCGCCCGACCACTATGGCGTAAACGTGCATTGCCTCGACGGCATCGACGTGTCGGGCGTGCCGGTGCGCCGCGTCGATGGCAAGACCATGTCGGTGGTCGCTGGATAGGTCGTGCGGCGGGCACGGGGCCATGCTGATATTCGAATTATCGCAAGCGGACCGGCGCAACGCATCGCAGATGCCGTGCGCGGAACCGGGACCGGACGCAATTCCGGACGGCTATCGCCGCGTATCGCCGCCGCGATTGCCGCAGGTGTCCGAGCTCGATGCGGTGCGACATTACACCAATCTTTCGCGCAAGAATTTCTCGATCGACACCCACTTCTACCCGCTCGGTTCGTGCACCATGAAATACAATCCGCGCGCGTGTAACCATCTGGCAATGCTGCCGCAGTTTCTCGCGCGCCACCCCGAAGCGCCTGCCGACACCGGTCAGGGCTTTCTCGCGTGCATGTTCGAACTGCAGGAAATGCTGCAGGACGTGACGGGCATGGCGGGGGTGAGTCTGGCGCCGATGGCCGGCGCGCAGGGCGAATTCGCGGGTGTCGCGATGATCCGCGCCTATCATGTCGCGCGCGGGGATACGGCGCGCACCGAAATACTGGTGCCGGACGCGGCGCATGGCACCAATCCGGCTTCGGCGGTGATGTGCGGCTACACGGTGAGGGAAATCCCGACCGATCGCGACGGCAGCGTCGATCTCGCCGCGCTCGCGGCGGCGGTCGGCCCGCGCACCGCGGGATTGATGCTCACCAATCCGTCCACGCTCGGCGTGTTCGAGCGCGCCATACTTGAAATCGGGAAAATCGTGCACGCCGCCGGCGGCCTGCTGTATTACGACGGCGCCAATCTGAATGCGATACTCGGCAAGGTCAAGCCCGGCGACATGGGGTTCGACGTGATCCACATGAACCTGCACAAAACATTTTCGACGCCGCACGGCGGCGGCGGGCCGGGCGCGGGTCCGGTCGGTGTCGCTAAGCGGCTGGTGGCGTACTTGCCGCTGCCTATCGTCGCCCTGGACGGGGACAATTTTCGCCTGCAGGATGAAAACGATTATCCGCAATCGATCGGCCGCCTGTCGGCTCATCTCGGCAACGCCGGCGTACTGCTGCGCGCGTACATTTACGCACGGCTCCTGGGCCGCGAAGGCATGCGGCGCGTCGCCGAGTACGCGACCCTGAATGCCAATTATCTGATGGCCGGGTTGCGGCAGGCGGGTTTCGATATCGCCTATCCGACGCGCCGCGCGAGCCATGAGTTCATCGTCACGCTGAAAGACCTTAAGGAAAAAACCGGCGTGACCGCGATGGATTTCGCAAAGCGGCTGCTGGATAAGGGCTTCCACGCGCCGACCACCTACTTTCCGCTGCTGGTGCCCGAATGCCTGCTGATCGAGCCGACCGAGACGGAATCGAAGCAGACGCTCGATGCGTTCGTGCAGGCGATGCGGGAAATTCTGATGGAGGCGCGCGAGCAACCCGAACTCGTGAAGACCGCGCCCCACACGACACCGGTGCGCCGGCTCGACGATGTGAAGGCCGCGCGCGAACTCGATCTCGCATGGCGGGGCATGGAGAAGGCGGCCGACAAATGACGAATCCGTACAAAAGGAACACCGGCCTGAAGCGCGTCTGGAAAGCGCTGTTTTACGCCCTGGACGGCTTCGCCGCGGCATTCAAATACGAGGATGCGTTCCGCCTGGAAGTGCTGCTTGCACTGGTGCTGATCCCGCTGGTGTTTTCGATGCAGATCAGCGGCCTCGCCAAGGCGCTGATGATCGCCAGCGTGTTACTCGTGCTGATCGTGGAACTGCTCAATTCGGCGATCGAAGCGATCACCGACCGCGTGTCGCTTGAAAATCACGTGCTGGCCAAGCGCGCGAAGGATTTCGGCAGCGCCGCGGTGATGTTGAGCGTGATCAACGCGCTGGTTGTGTGGTCGCTCGTGCTGTTCGGCGCGGGCAGCCTGCGGCCGGAGTGACAAACGACACGCGGTCCAGTTGCCGCCGCGAACGGCCGGCGCGTTAACTTTTTCGACGGGCTATTTTTTGAGGGCGTCGCGTATCTCGCGCAATAGCACGACCTCCTCGGGCGTCGCGGCCGGCGGTGCCGCGGCCTGCAAGCGGTTGATCGCGCGGATCAGCAGGAAAACCGCGAATGCGATGATCAAAAAGCCGATGCAGGTATTGATGAACACGCCATAGTTGAATGTCACTGCGCCGGCTTTCTGCGCCGCCTCGACTGACAGGTAAGGTCCTGCCGCCACGCCTTGCCTGAGCACGAGAAACAGGTTGGTGAAATCGACTTTGCCGAGCAAGAGGCCAATCGGCGGCATGATCAGGTCCTTCACCAGCGAGTCGACGATCTTGCCAAACGCCGCGCCGATAATGATGCCGACCGCCACGTCGACGACGTTGCCGCGCATCACAAATTTCTTGAATTCGTCCAGCATCGTGTGTCCTTTCGCGTGATAGGGCAGATTAATTTCGCGCAATCATCATAGCAGAAAGAATTTTCATGTTCGCGGCAACGTGTGTGGCGCGCGGCAGGGGCGCGCGGGCGCCGATGGTATAATTCGCGCCTTTGCAACGGACGGCGCGCATGACTACCTTGATCTGTGGCTCGATCGCTTACGACACCATCATGGTGTTTCCGGGCCGCTTCAAGGAGCACATCCTGCCCGAGCAGCTGCATATTCTCAACGTCGCGTTTCTGGTGCCCGACATGCGCCGCGAATTCGGCGGCTGCGCCGGCAACATCGCCTACAACCTGCAAATGATCGGCGGCAATCCGCAGATCATGGCGACGGTCGGCGACGACTCACAGCCGTACGCGTATCGCCTCGAAAAACTGCAACTGTCGCAGCGCCATATCAGGCAGGTGGCGGGCACGTTCACCGCGCAGGCATTCATCACCACCGATCTTGACGACAATCAGATCACGGCATTTCATCCCGGCGCGATGAATCATTCGCACCACAATCACGTCGGCGACGCGGCAGGCGTCGGCCTCGGTATCGTCGCGCCCGACGGCCGCGACGGGATGCTGCAGCACGCGCGCGAGTTTCAGGCCGCCGGCATCCCGTTTATCTTCGATCCCGGCCAGGGATTGCCGATGTTCACCGGCGACGAGCTGCTTGAGTTCGTGCGCAAGGCGGATTACCTGACGGTCAACGATTATGAGGCGCGCCTTCTGCAGGACAAAACCGGCCACGCGCTGGCGGCGCTCGCGCAAAACGTCAAGGCATTGATCGTGACGCTGGGCGCCAAGGGCTCGTTGATCTACGCCAACGGCAGGCAGCTCGAAATACCCTGCGCGCAGCCGGACGAGGTGATCGATCCGACCGGATGCGGCGACGCCTATCGCGCGGGGCTTTTGTACGGCATCGGCAGCGGCATGGACTGGGAGCTGACCGGGCGGCTCGCATCGGTGCTCGGCGCGATCAAGATCGCGCACCGCGGCGGGCAGAACCATCATGTCACGCGCGACGAGGTCGCGGCGCGCTTCAAACGCAACTTCGGAACCGCCCTCTGGTGAGCGGCGGCGTGCCGTGAGAACTTTGCTGACAAGCGCGCTACTGTTATGGTGCGCGCTTCCCGCAGGCTGCGGCACGCACGCGCCGGGAAGTAATCGGACTGGCGAAGAGCCGGACGTGCGTACCGGTGTGGTCGAGGAAGTGCGTCGCGTGCCGCTGCCCGCATCGAGCGGTTTCATCGGCACTATCGGTGGTGCCGCGACCGGCGGTATCGCCGGCGGCACGGTCGGCAGCGGCCGCGGCAGCCGGGCCGCTTCCGTGGCCGGCGCGGTTGCGGGCAGCATCGCCGGACGCGCGCTCGAGAACGCGGCATCCAGCAAAGAAGGTCTCGAAATCGCGGTCAGGCTCGACACCGGGTCGTTGCTGCTGGTGCTGCAACCCGACGGCGAACCGTTCAAGCCAGGCGAGCGCGTGCGCGTGCTGTCCGGCGCCCGGGGTACACGCGTCACGCACTGAATGAACCGGCGCTAAAGCACGCGCGGCGCGCACCGACAGCACACGGCAGCGTCCACTCGCACCCTGGCCATCCGACCGACAACTGCCGCCGCGCATCGCCGCAGCGCTTAACGTACCCGCGCCACAGCGGCGCAGCGGAAAATCTTCCGGTCGGCGAGCCTGAGCGCCGTCAGATCGCGGCCCCACACGCAGCCGGTGTCGAGTGCGGCCACGTTCGAATCGAGGTACAGTCCCAGCGCCGCCCAGTGGCCGAAGATGACGGTGGTCGCGCGGTGGCGCCGCCGCGGCACCGCGAACCACGGCAGGTAGCCGCGCGGCAGGTTTTCGGGTTTGCCCTTGTGCGCGAACTCCATTTTGCCTTGCACCGTGCACAGGCGCAGGCGCGTCAAGACGTTGGTGATCACGCGCAGACGATCGATACCGGTCAGCGTGTCGCGCCAGCGGTCGGGCTGGTTGCCGTACAGTTGGCGCAGAAACTCGTCGTGGTCTGCGCTTTGCAGCGCGGCTTCCACTTCGCGCGCGAGTGCCAGCGCCTGCGCAATCGACCATTGCGGCAGTAAACCCGCGTGCACCAGCGCATAGCGTCCGGCGGCATGCATCATTTTGCGCCGTCTGAGCCAGTCGAGAAGTTCGTCGCGGTCGGGCGCGCGCAGAATCGCATTCAGGGTATCGCCGCGATGTTGCCTGACGTGGCCGGCGGCAACGACCAGCAGATGCAGATCGTGGTTGCCGAGCACCGTGATCGCGCGGGTGCCGAGGCTTATAACGAAGCGCAGCACGGCCAGCGATTGCGGGCCGCGGTTCACCAGGTCGCCGACCAGCCACAGGCGGTCGC